>JAKONL010000202.1 GCA_022701965.1 Burkholderiaceae bacterium
GCCGCCTCCATCATGGCCGAGTGGAAGGCGTGCGAGGTCTGCAGCGGGCGACTGGCGATGCCGTCGGCCTCGAGCCGGGCCTGCAGCGCGGCGATGCGGTCGGCCGGTCCGGCGGCGACGCAGGCGGCGGGTCCGTTGTCGGCGGCGAGCGAGAGGCCTTCGCCGAGATAGGGCCGCAGTGCCTCGGCGCCCAGACGCACCGACAGCATCCGGCCGGCCGGCAGTGCCTGCATCTGCGCGCCGCGCCGCGCGACCAGCCGCGCGGCGTCGCCGGGCGACATCACGTTGGCGATCGCGGCAGCGGCGAACTCGCCCACGCTGTGGCCGATCATGGCGGCCGGGCGCAGGCCGAAGGCCAGCGCGCGCCGGGCCAGCGCGTATTCGAGCGCGAAGGTCGCGGGCTGGGTGACGGCGGTCGGCGCCAGCGCATCGGGGTCGTTCGCGAACATGCGCTCGCGCAGGTCGAACGGCAGCGTGCCTTCGAGCGCCGCGGCGATCTCGTCGACGGCGGCGCGGAAGATCTCGTCGTGGACGTAGAGCGTGCGGCCCATGCCCGCGTACTGCGCGCCCTGTCCCGGGAACAGCAGCACGAGGTCGTGCACGCGCGTGCCGGGCGTGCCGGCGACGCGGCGCGGCGAGCGAGCATCGCGCAGCGCGGCGATCGCCTCCGGCACGCCGTCGGCGATCACCGCCAGGCGCTGGGCGAACGCCTTGCGGCCGACCTGCAGCGTGTGCGCGACGTCGCCGAGGTTGATGCCGGGCGCGGCCTCGAGATGGTCGGCGAGCTGCGCGGCCATGCGTTCCAGCGCGGCCGGCGTGCGGGCCGACAGCACGAGCAGCTGCGGCCCGGCGACCGCCTCCGACGGCACGGCCGGCGGTGCTTCCTCCAGGATCAGGTGCGCGTTGGTGCCGCCCACGCCGAAGGAGCTCACGCCCGCGCGGCGCGGTGCTCCGGCCTGTCGCGGCCAGGCCGAGCGCTGGGCGTTGACGCGAAACGGCGTGCCCGCGAAGTCGATCGACGGGTTCTCGGAGTCGAAGTGCAGCGACGCCGGCAGCGTCTCTTCGTGCAGCGCGAGCGCGGTCTTGATCACGCCCGCGGCGCCCGCCGCCATCAGCAGGTGGCCGACGTTGCTCTTGACCGAGCCGATCGCGCAGAAGCCGCTGTCGGCGGTGTGGCGCGCATAGCTGCGCGAGAGCGCGGCCACCTCGACCGGGTCGCCCATCGGCGTGGCCGTGCCGTGCGCCTCGACGTACGAGATGCTGCGCGCGTCGACGCCGGCCGAGGCCAGCGCCATCGACACCGCGGCCGCCTGGCCGTCGATGCTCGGCGCGGTGAAGCTGGCCTTCGTGCCGCCGTCGTTGTTCAAGCCGACGCCGCGCAGCACGGCGTAGATCGTGTCGCCGTCGGCCTGCGCGTCCGACAGGCGCTTGAGCAGCACCACGCCCGCGCCGTCGCTGAACACCGTGCCCTGCGCCTTCGCGTCGAAGCTGCGCGTGCGGCCATCGGGCGAGAGCATCGCGCCTTCCTGGTGCAGGTAGCCGCTGTTCGGCGGGCAGGTGATGGACACGCCGCCGGCCAGCGCCATCTCGCACTGGCCCGAGCGCAGCGCGGCGAAGGCCTGCGCCATCGCGACCAGCGAGGTCGAGCAGGCGGTGTTCATGCTGATCGCCGGACCGGTCAGGTTGAGCTTGTTGGCGACGCGGGTGGCGACGTAGTCCTTCTCGTTGCCGAGCATCACGGTGAACTCGCCGACCGCGTCGACCAGGTCCTGGCGCGGCGCGACATGGCGCTGGAAGTAGGTCGCGTTGTGCATGCCGGCATAGACGCCGACCGGCGCCTTCTGCCGGTCGGGCGCGTAGCCCGCGCGCTCCATGCATTCCCAGCAGATCTCCAGGAACACGCGCTGCTGAGGGTCCATCAGCGTGGCTTCGTTCGGGTTGATGCCGAAGAAGGCGGCGTCGAACTGGTCGGCGCCGTCGATCACGCCACGGGCACGCACGTAGTCGGGGTCGGCGCGCAGCGCGGCGCTCACGCCGGCATCGAGCGTGGCGTCGTCGAAGAAGCGGATGGTGTCGCGGCCTTCGAGCAGGTTGGCCCAGAAGGCTTCCACGTCGGCGGCGCCCGGGAAGCGGCCGGCCATGCCGATCAGCGCGATGGGTTCCTGCGCGGCACCCTCGCCCGCGCGGGCTCGCGGCTCGGCGACGGGCTGCGGCACCGCGCCGTCGAGTTCGCGCGCGATGGCCTGCGGCGTCGGGTCCTGGAAGAACAGGTTGGTCGACAGGCGCCGGGCGCTCGAAGCCTGCAGGTCGGCCAGCACCTTGAGCACGCGCAGCGAGTCGCCGCCGAGATCGAAGAAGTTGTCGGCGCGGCCGGCGCGGTCGATGCCGAGCGCGCGCGCGAACGCGGCGCAGACGGAGCGCTCGTCGTCGGTGCGGCCTTCCTCGAAGGGCTCGGCCATCTCCGGGCGCTCGGCCAGCGGTTCGGGCAGCGCGCGGCGGTCGACCTTGCCATTGGGCGACAGTGGCATCGCGTCGAGCACGACGAAGACCGACGGCACCATGTAGGGTGCGAGCGTCGCCTTCAGGTGCTCGCGCAGCCGGTGCGGCAGGTCGGCGCCGGCGGCGGTGCCGGGCTGGGCCGTGACGTAGGCGACCAGGCGCGCGTCGCCGCCACCACCGTTGTTGTCGTGGTCCCGGCGTGCCAGCACGACGCCCTCGCGCACCAGCGGACAGGCGAGCAGCGCGCTCTCGATCTCGCCGAGCTCGACGCGGAAGCCCCGCACCTTGACCTGATGGTCGTTGCGGCCGAGGTATTCGATCTCGCCTTCGGCGGTCCAGCGGCCGATGTCGCCGGTCCGGTAGAGGCGCGCGGCCGGGTCGGCGTCGAACGGGTCGGCGACGAAGCGCTCGGCGGTGAGCTCCGGCCGGTGCAGGTAGCCGCCGCGCGCCACGCCGGCGCCGCCGATGTGGATTTCGCCGGCGACGCCGAGCGGCGCGGTGCGGCCCAGGCGGTCGAGCACATGGATGCGGTTGTTGGCGATCGGCCGGCCGATCGAGGGCAGCGCGGCCCAGTCGCGCGGGTCGGCGCCCAGCTGCAGCGCGGTGACGACGTGGCTCTCGGTCGGGCCGTACTGGTTGTGCAGCCGGCAGCCGGGCATGCGCTCGAAGAACGCGCGCACCGCCGGGCTGGCGTGCAGCTGCTCGCCGGCGGTCATCACGTCCTGCAGCGCCGGCAGCGTCTCGCCGGCGGCGACCACGTACTCGGCCAGGTTCTGCAGCGCGATGAAGGGCAGGAACAGCCGCTCGACGCGCTGCGCGCGCAGGACCTCGGCCAGCGCCTGCGGATCGCGCCGCACGCTCTCCTCGATCAGCACCAGCGTGCCGCCGACCGACAGCGTCGCGAAAATCTCCTGGAAGGCGACGTCGAAACCGAGCGCGGCGAACTGCAGCGTGCGCTGCGGCCGCGCGACGGCCGGATGCGCCGCCTGCCAGCGCAGCAGGTTGACCAGCGCGCCGTGGTGCATCGCCACACCCTTGGGCGTGCCGGTCGAGCCGGACGTGTAGATGACGTAGGCGAGGTGGTCGGGCGTGGTCGCGTCGACGCGCGCGGCGGCGCCCGGCTTCGGGGCGCCGAACGCAAGGGCGGCATCGGCCGGCGCGTCCAGCAGCAGCGTCTCGGCGTCGGGCGTGGCCGGCATCGCGGGCAGGGCGCCGCGCAGTGTCGACTGCGTGAGGATCACGCGCGGCAGCGCGCCCGACAGGATCGTCGCGGTGCGCTCCGGCGGATGGCTCGGGTCGAGCGGCACGTAGGCGCCGCCGGCCTTGAGCACGGCCAGCAGGGCGATCACCATGTCGAGGCCGCGTTCGACGTACAGCGCGACCGGCACGTCCGGCCCCACGCCGCGTGCGCGCAGGGCACCGGCGAGCAGGCCGGCACGGGCGTCGAGCTCGTCGTAGCGCAGCGCCTGCGCGCCGAACGCCACGGCGATCGCGTCGGGCGAGCGCGCGGCCTGGAGCTCCACCAGCCAATGCACGCAGCAGGGGGCGCCGAGGTCTTCGGCCGTGGCGTTGAAGCCTTCGATGCGCTGCTGCTCCGCCGGTCCGATCATCGGGAGCGCGTCGATGCGCGCCTGCGTGTCGACGGGCATCGCGGCGAGGATCGTCGTCAGGTAGCCCGCCCAGCGTTCGACCGTGGCATGGGAGAAGAGCGCGGTGTCGTAGCGCAGCACGTAGCCGAGCGGGTGCGCGGCACCGCCGTCGCGACCGATCTCGAGCACCAGGTCGCCACGCAGGTCCGAAGACGAAGGCGCGGCCCGGCCGTCGGCAAGGGCGTCCTCGATGCGGGAGAGCAGCGTCGCCAGCCGCGGCGCGGCGGCATCGTCGTCGGACGCGGGCCGCAGGTCGGCCTGCGCGGCGATGTCGCGAGAGTCGTCGAGCCGGACGCCGAACGCGAAATCGACCCGGTCGCCCAGTCGCGACAGCACCAGCGCCCAGGCGGTGGCGAGCACGGCTTCGATGCTGCGGCCGCGGTGGCGGGCGAAATCGCGCAGTGCGGCCGTGGCGCCTGCGGGCAGGGCCGGGGCGACGTCGCCCCATGCCGTCCCGGTCCCGGACGTTGCCGTCGACGCGCGCGGAAGGTCCGTCGGAAGCTCGATCAGGGAGGTGTCCGGCGTGCCGGGTCCTGTCTTTGTAACAAGACCGGGCGTCGATGAGGCACGAATCTGATCTTTCATGATGACCTTCCAGGCGAGGTGCTTCGGACGTGACGAATGCTTTCGTACGTTTCGATCCGCTTCGTCAATGATTCTTTATGTATAGAAAGAGTTCTTAAGCAGTCAACATGCACATGAATCGATCGATTTCAATCGATGGTCCGACCCTTCGGCCGACGAAAGAAAGCGCCCCGTCTGCATCCTTGATTGTCACTTTTGTCGCAATTGGTTGCGATTGAAAACTTGACATTACTTCAATGTAAGCAAGTTCAGTTCAGATTGTGCGCCTGTTTGAACAACAGATGAATACTTAACTACCAGTGTGCGAATGTGAGCAGCTGGGAGCGTGGGAAAGTTGACACGCAGTCGGGCACACGGCGCCGATGCAGGGACGTATTCAGTCGACGCGTTCGTCGAGCGACGGTTCGTCCATCAGGTGGGCGGTGTCGCCCCAGCCGACCAGGGTCAGCCCCTGCGGCGTCCAGAGCAGCCGGTTGATCGCGGCATTGCCCAGATACCAGGTCCGCGGCGACTGCAGTTCCTGGCCGGTCGCGGCGCGATAGAGGATGTCCATGACGCCGCCGTGCGCCACCAGGGCGATCTGTCCGCCCGCATGACGCGCTGCGAGCTCCGACACGACGCCGACCACTCGCTGCCTGAAATCCAGCAGCGACTCGCCGCCGCCCTCGGGTGCGAAGGACGGATCGCGCGTGCGCCACAGCCTGGCCTCCGCCGGCATGCGAAGTTCGATCTCGGCGAAGGTCAGGCCCTCGAAGCGGCCGAAGGCGCGCTCGCGCAGCCGTGGCTCCGGCAACGGTCGCCGGGGCGGGTCCTGCCGACGGGCGACGCCTTCGGCGGTAGCCCAGGCGCGCGCGAGGTCGCTGGCATAGATGGCGTCGAACGACTCTCCGGCCAGCGCGCGTCCGAGCTGGTCCGCCTGCCGCAATCCGGTCGCATTGAGGCCGATGTCGAGCTGGCCCTGGATGCGGGTGTCGACGTTCCAGGCGGTTTCGCCGTGGCGCAGGACGACGAGGCGCGTGAGCTCCATCAGCTGCGCCGCCGATCGACGCGCATCAATTCGACGCCCTCGGAGCGATCTCGATGTCGACGCGGCGCTCGCCCTGCGGCGGTACCGGGAAGCCCTGCAACGCCGCCTTGAACATCGTGCCCAGCACCGGCGCGTCCGAAGAGTACGGGCCGTCGTTGCGGGCGCGGGTCTCGTAGACGACGCGATTGCTCGCGAGTTCGCGCAGCACCACGCTGACTTCGCGCGAGTACCAAGGCGTGGAGGCGCCGTACCAGCCGCCGCCGAAGCCCGGGCCGAAGCCGGCACCACCCCAGCCGCCCCAGCCACCGTAGCCGCGGCCGTGGAAACGGCCGCCGCCGACACCGACGCCGAGCCCGACATAGGAGCGCGGCCCCCAGCCGCCGCCGAAGCCCCACGGGCCCAGCCAGGGGTCGTCCCAGGGCGAGAAGGTCAGGCCGACGCGGGCGCCGAGCTGCACGCTGTAGCGCGCGGCCGCGTCGTTGCGCGACAGGCCGGCCGCTGCGAGCGCGGGCGCTGCGAGCGCCTCGAGCGAATCGGCCTGGCGCGCGGCGCGCTCGTCCTGCTGCTGCGAGGGAAGGCGCTCGAAGCGGTAGGTCGCGCCGGATCCCGCGACCGCGTCGGCCGGCAGGCTGGAGAAGCTGCGCACGTCGCTGTCGACCACCCAGCGGCTCGCGCAGCCGGCGAGCGCCAGGGTCGAGGCGAGGACGAGAAGGAGGAAGGCGCGCTTCGGGTTCGGCATGGTCCGTAGGTCTCTTGGGGCGGATTCGTATCGGGCGGGAGCTCAGAGCTGCACGATGCGCAACGATGATGGCAGTGCCGACGACGCCGGCATCTCGGGCGCGTCGAAGGCCTTGTCGCCCTCGGGGTCGGGGACGCCGGTGGTCTTCAGGCCCTTGAAATCGAAGGCTTTGCCGTCGAGCAGGTGCGAGGGAACGATGTGCTGCAGCGCGCCGAACATGTTCTCGATGCGGCCCGGATGCTTCCGCTCCCATTCGCGCAGCATTTCGCCGACCTGCTTGCGCTGGAGGTTCTCCTGGCTGCCGCAGAGCGTGCACGGGATGATCGGGAAATTGCGGTGCTGCGCCCAGCGCACGGTGTCCTTCTCGGCCACGTAGGCCAGCGGGCGGATCACGATGTGGCGACCGTCGTCGCTCACGAGCTTCGGCGGCATCGACTTCAGCCGCGCGGCGAAGAACATGTTCAGGAAGAAGGTCTGCAGCATGTCGTCGCGGTGATGGCCCAGCGCGACCTTGGTGGCGCCGAGCTCGTCCGCCACCCGGTAGAGGATGCCGCGCCGCAGCCGGCTGCACAGCCCGCAGGTCGTGTTGCCTTCGGGGATCACGCGCTTGACGATGCTGTAGGTGTCCTGCTCCTCGATGTGGAAGGGCACGCCGAGCGCCGTGAGGTAGGCCGGCAGCACGTCCTCCGGGAAGCCCGGCTGCTTCTGGTCGAGGTTGACCGCGACGATGTCGAAATGGATCGGCGCGCGCGAGCGAAGCTTGAGCAGGATGTCGAGCAGCGCGTAGCTGTCCTTGCCGCCCGAGACGCACACCATCACCTTGTCGCCGTCCTCGATCATGTCGTAGTCGACGATCGCCTGGCCGACCTGGCGACACAGCCGCTTCTCCAGCTTCTGCGTCTCGCGCTGGATCTTCAGGATGTTCCCGGCCGAACCGCTCGCGGCGGTTTCGGCAGCCTCGTCTTCAACCCAGATGGCGCTCATGTCATTTGCTTCTGAAGACCTCTACGCCGACGGCTTCGCAGTCGGGATAGACGTCGGGTTTGGCGGTCGACACGCGCGCGGCCTGCACCTTGGGATGCGCCAGGATCTGCGTGAGGATGTCGTCGCAGAGCGTTTCCTGCAACTGGATGTGGCCCTGGCTCAGGCGCGCGGCGACGGTGCGGCGGATGAAGTCGTAGTCGACCACTTCGTCCAATTCGTCCTCGCGCGGCGTGGAAAGTTCCAGCGGCACGTAGAGGTCGACGTTGATGATCACGCGCTGCTCGGCGCGTTTCTCGAAATCGTGCACGCCGATGTTGATCCAGACCTCGTAGTTGCGCAGGAACACGCGCCGACAGGAAAGCAGGAGAGGGTCGAGTGCTGCGGAGGTGGTCATGGGGCGGGATCTTTCTTGAGCAGGTCGTCGACGACGAACATGACGTCGCGCTCGAGCGGCACGAGGTGCTGGCCGTTGTCGACGCACAGGGTGGAGCCGGTCACGCCGGGCGTGGCGGCGAGGAAGACGCAGGTGCGCGCCACGTCGGCCGCATCGATCGGGCGGCGCATCAGGTTGACGCGGGAGGCGCGCACGAAGTTGTCGTGGTCCTGCGGCCCGCTCTCGAACATCAGCCCCGGCGCCACGCCGCACACGCGCACCGCCGGCGCCAGCGCCTGGGCCTGCAGCGCCACCGCGCGCTCCAGCGCGAGCTTGGACACCGTGTACGAGAAGTAGTCGGGGTTGAGGTTGTAGACCTTCTGGTCGAGGATGTGGATCGCCGACCGGTCGATGCCGTCGCCCGCCGCCGCCTGTCGCGCGAGCAGCCGCGCGAACGACAGCGGCGCGATCAGGTTGACGCCGAGCTGGCGCAGCGCGGCTTCGGGGTCGAAATCGAGCGCGCTGTCGGGCTCGAAGGCCGAGGCGTTGTTGACGATGCAGGCCAGCGGCGCGCCGGCGGACGCCGCGGCGACCAGCGCCTCGCGGCCCGGTTCGGTTGCGATGTCGGCCTCGATCGCGGTGGCGCGATGGCCCTCGTCGCGCAGCCGCCCGCACAGCGATTCGGCGGCCTCGCGCGAGCCGCGGTACTGGCACCAGACGGGCCAGCCGGCCTGCGCGAAGGCTTCGCAGATCGCCGCGCCGAGCCGGCGGGCGCCGCCGGTCACGAGCACGCCGTGCGCGGGGGGCAGGGCGGGCAGTGGCGACGAGGGTGGGATCGGTCCAGCCATGCTGATAGATTTCCGGGGATGACTATGGATACAGAGACGGGTGCCGGCCGGAGGAGCGCGGGCGCGGATCCGCTGCACCGGATTATCGGCGCCTCGATGCGGCGCGCCGGCGGCTGGCTGCCGTTCGACCGCTTCATGGCGCTCGCGCTCTACGCGCCCGGCATGGGCTACTACGCCAACGGGAGCCGGAAGTTCGGCCACCTGCCGTCCTCGGGCAGCGATTTCGTGACCGCGCCGGAGCTCACGCCGCTGTTCGGGCAGGCACTGGCGGTGCAGGTCGCCGAGGCGCTCGAGAAGACCGGCACCGACGAGATCTGGGAATTCGGCGCCGGCTCCGGCGCGCTCGCGCTGCAGCTGCTCGAGGCCCTGGGCGGACGCGTGGCTCGCTACCGCATCGTCGATCTCTCGGGCTCCCTGCGCGAGCGCCAGCAGCAGACGCTGGCGAAGTTCGGCCCGCGGGTGGAATGGCTGAGCGAACTGCCCGAGTCGATGCGCGGCGTGGTCGTGGGCAACGAGGTGCTCGACGCGATGCCGGTCCAGCTGCTGGTGCGCACAGGCGGGCGGTGGTTCGAGCGCGGCGTGGTCGCGGGTACCGCGGATCGGCCCTGGGCCTGGGACGACCGCCCGACCGCCCTGCGCCCGCCGGTCGAGATCGAGGGCGGGCACGACTACCTCACCGAGATCCATCCGCAGGCCCAGGCCTTCGTCGCCACGCTGGCCGACCGGCTGGTGCACGGCGCGGCCTTCCTCATCGACTACGGTTTCCCGGAGTCGGAGTACTACCACCCGCAGCGCCACATGGGCACCGTGATGTGCCACCAGGCGCATCAGGCCGACAGCGACCCGCTCGCCGCGGTCGGCCGCAAGGACATCACCGCGCACGTCGACTTCACCGGCATCGCGCTGGCCGCGCAGGACGCGGGGCTGACGGTGCTGGGCTATGCGAGCCAGGGGCGTTTTCTCATCAACTGCGGTCTGCCGGCGCTGGCCGACGCGGCGACGGTGGCGCAGCGCGCGCTCACCGGCTACCTCGTCAACGAGCACGAGATGGGCGAACTCTTCAAGGTGATCGCGCTGGGCGCGGGCGAGGGCATCGAGGCTTGGGAGCCGCTTGGCTTCGCCGAGGGCGATCGCAGCCACACGCTCTGAATCGACGACCGAGGGGCGCCGGGAGCGGCCCCGATAATCCGCCGCATGACTCAAGTACCCCCAGCCCCCGCTTCCGTCCCGCTCGCCGTCGTCGTCATGGCCGCGGGCAAGGGCACCCGGATGAAGAGCCGACTGCCCAAGGTGCTGCACCGGCTCGGCGGTCGGCCGCTGGCGCTGCGCGTGCTCGACACCGCGGCAGCGCTCGGTGCGCGGCGGGTGGTGGTCGTCACGGGACACGGCGCGCAGGAGGTGGAGGCCGCACTCGGCGCTGCGGCGAAGGATGGCGCAGCCGAGCTGCGATTCGCGCGCCAGATGCCGCAGCTGGGCACCGGCCACGCGGTGCAGCAGGCCGCGCCGCTGCTGCCGGACGACGCCACGGTGCTGGTGCTCTCGGGCGACGTGCCGCTGATCGCGCCGGACACGCTGCGCGCCCTGG
>JAKONL010000217.1 GCA_022701965.1 Burkholderiaceae bacterium
CCCGGCCGCCGCGCTGCGGCTGGTGGAGACGCTGGTGCCGCTGGCGCAGGAAGAGGGCGTCGAGGTCTCGCCGGCCGGCGACCTGGCCGCGGCGCTGGCCTCGGCCGATCTCGTCGTGACCGCGACCAACAGCATGGAGCCGGTCCTGTCCGAAGAAGCCGCCGCCGCGATCGCCGACGGCACGGTCGTCTGCGCGGTCGGCGCCTTCACCGCGCAGATGAGCGAGCTGCCGCCGTCGCTGGTGCGCCGCTCGTTCGTGGTCGTCGATGCGCTGGAAGCCTGCCGCACGGAGGCCGGCGACCTGATCAAGGCCGGCGTCGACTGGAGCGAGGTGGAGGAACTGCGCGTCGATACCCGCGTGGCGGATGCGGATTCGCGGCCGCGGCCGGTGGTGTTCAAGTCGGTCGGCTGCGCGCTGTGGGATCTGGCGGCGGCCGGCTGCGCGCTGGAAGCCGGCTGACCGGGCGCCTACAGCTTCGCGATCGACACCTCCGTCGACTTCACCAGCGCCACCACTTCCGAGCCGACGACGAGCGCGAGGTCGTTGACCGAGCGGGTGGTGATGACGGAGGTCACGATGCCCCAGGGCGTCTCGACATCGACCTCGGAGACGACGTCGCCGCGGATGATCTCGCGGATCCGGCCCTTGAACTGGTTGCGTACGTTGATGGCCTGGATGGTCATGGCTGCTCTTTCGGTTGGGGTTGGGTTGAGGAAGAGGACGGGAAACGGACGGCGCTCAGCTGGAGAGCCGCACGTCGGCGAAGGCGATCGGCGCGAAGCGGCCGGTCGGCGGCAGCGCCGCGGCCTGCAGCGCATCGACGGCCGCGGACAGCCGCGCCGCGAGCTCGGGCGCCAGCGTGTAGCCGCCCTCGGGCAGGCGGTGGGCCTGGGCGTCGGTGCCGTAGACGCCCGGCAGGATGTCGTCGGCGCCCACGGCGTGCAGCACCGGGCGCAGCGCGTAGTCGAGCGCGAGCATGTGGTGCGGGCTGCCGCCGGTGGCCAGCGGCAGCACCGATTTGCCGCGCAGCGCGGTCTGCGGCAGCAGGTCGATGAAGAGCTTGAGCAGCCCGCTGTAGGCGGCCTTGTAGATCGGCGTGGCGATGATCACGCCGCGTGCGCGCTCGACCTGCGCCACGGCCGCGGCGATCGACGGATGCGACGTGTCGGCGAGCAGCAGTGCGGCCGGATCGAGGCCGCGCAGGTCGAGGCGCGAGAAATCCTGGCCGGCGCGGTCGAGCTGGCTTCCGGCCGCGGCCAGGAGCGCGGCCGAGCGCGACGGGTGGGAGGGGCTGCCGGCGATGAGGAGAAAGCTCATGGGTGACGTCTGTCCTTGGCGCGCCTTCAGGCGGCGAGTTTTCGGGCGGCGACGGCGCGGGCCTGCGCCGCCGGATGCGCCGGGCGCGCGAGGCCGAGGTGCTCGCGCAGCGTGCGGCCTTCGTAGTCGGTGCGGAACAGGCCGCGCCGGCGCAGCTCGGGCAGTACCTGTTCGATGAAGTCGTCGAGCCCGCCCGGAAACCACGGGCTCATGATGTTGAAGCCGTCGGCGCCGCCTTCCTCGAACCACTGCTGCAGCTGGTCGGCGATGGTCTCGGGCGTCCCGACCACCTGCTGGTGGCCGCGCGCGCCGGCGACGCGTAGGTAGAGCTGGCGGATCGTCAGGCCGTCGCGCCGCGCGAGGTCCAGCAGCAGGCGCTGGCGGCTCTGCGGCCCTTCGGTCGGCGGCAGTTCGGGCAGCGGGCCGTCGACCGGGTAGGAAGAGAGATCGACGCCGCCGCTGATGCCCGAGAGCAGCGACAGCCCGACCACCGGGTCGATCAGCGACTGCAGCCGTTCGAACTTCTCGTCCGCCTCGGCCTGCGTGCGCCCGACCACCGGGAAGATGCCGGGCATGACCTTGACCGAATCCGGATGCCGGCCGTACTGCTGCACGCGGCGCCGGATGTCGCCGTAGAACGCCTTCGCCTCGTCGAAGGTCTGGTGGGCGACGAAGATCACCTCGGCCGTGCGCGCGGCCAGGTCGCGACCGTCCTCCGACGCGCCGGCCTGCACCACCACCGGCCGGCCCTGCGGCGAGCGGGCCACGTTCAGCGGGCCGCGCACCTGGAAGTGCGCGCCGCGATGCTCGATGGCGTGCAGCTTGCCGGGATCGAGGTAGACGCCGCTTTCCTTGTCGCGCGGGAAGGCGTCGTCCTCCCAGCTGTCCCACAGGCCGGTGACCACGTCGTGGAACTCCGCCGCGCGGCGGTAGCGGTCGGCATGCGCGAACTGGGCGTCGCGGTTGAAGTTCTGCGCCTCCGCCGTGGTGGCCGAGGTGACCAGGTTCCAGCCCGAGCGCCCGCCCGAGATCTGGTCGAGCGAGGCGAACTTGCGCGCCACGTTGAAGGGCTCGTGATAGCTGGTCGACACCGTGGCGATCAGCCCGATGCGCTCTGTAACCGCGGCCAGTGCGGAGAGCAGCGTGAGCGGCTCGAACTGGTCGCTGCGCGCGGTGCGCGAGAGCGCTTCCAGCTGGGTGCTGCGCACGGCCACGCCGTCGGCCAGGAACACCGCGTCGAACTTCGCCGCCTCGGCCTTCTGCGCGAGCTGCACGTAGTGGCGGAAGTTCACGCCGGCATCGGCCTGCGCCTCGGGATGGCGCCAGCCGGCGATGTGGTGGCCGGTCTGCATCAGGAAGGCACCGAGCTTGATCTGTCTTGTGTTCTTCGACATGGGAAGGACTCCGGAAGGAAAGGGAGGAAGGACGGGACTCACCAGGCGAACTGCAGCCGGGCGCCCGGGACGGGAAAGGCCGGTGGCGGCGGCGCCGCGGGACGCACGTCGGCGGGGCCGAGCGCATCGGGGTCGATGAAATCGGCCATCACGTCGTCGCGGATGCGCAGGAACGCCGGGTCGCTGCGATTGCGCGGATGCGGCAGATCCACCGGCACGATGCGTCGGACGCGGCCCGGGTACGGCTGCATCACCACCACGCGGTCGCCGAGGAACACGGCCTCTTCGACGTCGTGCGTGACCAGCAGCATCGTGATGCGCTCGCGCTGCCAGATGCGCTGCAGCTCGGCCTGCAGCCGGGCGCGCGTCAGGGCGTCGAGCGCACCGAAGGGCTCGTCGAGCAGCAGCACGCGCGGCCGGTTGACCAGCCCGCGCGCGATCGCCACGCGCTGCGCCATGCCGCCGGAGATCTGGTGCGGGAACGAGCGCTCGAAGCCTTCGAGCCCGACCAGCGCGACGTGCTCGGCGATCACCTCGCGCTTGCGGGCGGCCGGGAGGTCGGCGTTGCGCAGGCCGACGCCGATGTTCTGCGCGACCGTGAGCCACGGGAAGAGCCGGTGGTCCTGGAACACGATGCCGCGGTCCAGCCCCGGGCCGGTGACGGGCGCCCCGCCGAGCGCGATGCGCCCGTCGTAGTCGGTGTCCAGGCCCAGCACGAGGCGCAGCAGCGTCGACTTGCCGCAGCCGCTCGCGCCGACGATGCTGACGAATTCGCCCTCGGGCAGCAGCAGGTCGACGTCCTGCAGCACCTGCAGGCTGCCGCCCGCCGACTGGGCGCTGTCGAAGCGCTTGGAGGCGACGCGGATGTCGAGGTCTTGGGTCTTGATCGTGGTCATGCGTTTCAACGTCCGAGGCGCCGTGCCAGCGCGCGTTCGACCGCGCGTGCCGCGGCGTTCATGGCCCAGCCGACGACGCCGAGCGTCACCATGCCGACGATCACCAGGTCCATCCGGAAGTGCTCGCTGCCCTCGACCAGCAGGTTGCCCACGCCGCGTCCCGCGACCAGCAGGTATTCGGCGCCGATGGTGGCCAGCCACGAATAGACCAGCGCCAGGTAGATGCCGGTGAAGATCGACGGCGCCGCCGCCGGCAGCACCACCCGCAGCACGGTCTGCGTGCGGCTGTAGCCGTAGACGCGCGCCACCTCCAGCAGGCTTTGCGGCGTGCGGCGGATGCCGTCGGCGGTGTTGACCACCACCGGCACCAGCGCGGCGAGCGAGAGGAACACCACCTTGGCCACGTCGCCGAGCCCGAACCACACCGAGATCAGCGGAATCCAGGCGAACAGCGAGATCTGCTTGAAGGTGTTGAAGCTCGGTCCCACCAGCCGGTCGAAGCGCGGCCAGAGCCCGAGCAGCGCGCCCAGCACCAGCCCGCCCGACGTGCCGATCGCCAGCCCCGTGAACTCGCGCGCCAGGCTGGCCTGCAGCGCCAGCCAGAGCCGTCCGGTGACGATCAGGTCCCAGGCTGTCGCCGCCACCGTCGCCGGCGAGACCAGCAGCGCCGAATTCACCAGATCCAGGCGCGAGGCGAGCGCCCAGAGCGCGACGGCGAGCAGCGGCAGCACCGCGCCGCGCCAGCGGCCGGCGCCAGCCCGGGCCGCGCGCGGGGCGGCCGGAAGCTCGGCCGCCAGTGCGGAGCCGGAGGCCGGGGAGATCGGCAGGACGGCGCTCATCGGGCCGCTCCGGCGACCGCGCCGTGGCGTCGTGCCACGCGGCGCTCGGCCGCATCGAGCCCGCGGTCGATCGCGTAGCCCAGCGCGCCGACGACGATCACCGCCGCCATCACGAGGTCGAGCTGGAACAGCTGCCGGCCGTAGACGATCAGGTAGCCCAGCCCTTCGCTCGAGGCGACCAGCTCCACCACCACCAGCGACAGCCACGCCTTGGTGAAGCCCAGCCGCAGCCCGGTGAAGAGCGTCGGCAGGGCGGTCGGCAGCACGATCTCCAGCACCTCCTGGCGCCGTCCGTAGCCGTAGACGCGGCCGACTTCGCGCAGCGCGGGCGGCGCCTGCCGGAAGCCCTGCAGCGTGTTGAGCGCGACCGGCACCAGCGCCGCCTTGGCGATCAGGATGTACTTGAGCGGCTCGCCGATGCCTACCAGCAGCAGCACGAAGGGCAGCCAGCCGAGCACCGGCACCTGCACCAGCGCGTTGAAGCTCGGCAGCAGATAGGCCTCGGCCTTCTTCGACAAACCCATCGCCGTGCCGAGCGCCAGCCCGATCGCGCTGCCCGCGACGAAGCCGACCAGCACGCGCTGGATGCTGGCCCACGCATGCATCCAGAGGTCGCCGCCGGTGGCCAGCTCGCGCAGCGTCTCCCAGACGAACAGCGGCGGCGGCAGCACCTGCGCAGAGATCCAGCCCTGCGCCGCGCCGAGCGTCCAGAGGGCGAGCAGGCCGGCCGGCAGCAGGAACGGCTCGATGCGGCGGCCGGCGATGAAGAGGATGTTCGACATCGGTCAGCGCGAGGCGATCGAAGCGCCGGCATCGACCTTGTTGCGGCCGGTCGCGTCGAACGCGCTCCATCGCTTCTCCAGGCCTTGCTGCTTCAGCGCCGTCCTGAGATAGCGCGGCTCGAACCAGCCGTCGGTCGAGACCGGGCGGCGGATCAGCCTGAGCTTGGCGGCCTCGTCGGCGACGGCCCTGTAGCGCGCCACGATGAAGTCGTCGATCAGCGGCGAGTTCCGGTCGGCCAGCGGCTGGCCTTCGAACTCCGCCTCCCACGAGGCCACCGGCGTGCCGCTGAGCGCCCAGATGCGGAACAGCTCGGCACGGTTTTTCTCGTCGGAGGACCAGTCGGCCGCGCGCACGAAGATGTCGACGACCTTCTGCACTTCGGCCGGATGCGCCTGCTCGAAATCCTCGCGCACGAGCAGCGCCGCCTGGCGGGTCAGCGCCGGGTCCTTGCCGCGCGTGCTGTAGACCACCTTGGCGAGGCCCTGGTCGCGCACCTTGAACCATTCGTAGCCGCCGAAGGCCGCGTCGACGCCGTTGGACACCAGCGCCGCCTGCGAGCTGCCGGTGTCGAGGTTGACCGTCTTCAGGTCGCGCTCGGCCAAGCCCACGCCGGCGAGCGCGTTGATCGCGACCAGGTGGCCGTTGGTGCCGCGGAAGATCGACACCTTGCGGTCCTTCAGGTCGGCCAGCCCGGCGATGGCGGATTGCGGCGGCGCGACCACGTAGAGGTTGTTGCGCGTGCCGCTGGCCAGCAGGATCTTCGTCTTCAGTCCGTTGGCGCGGCCGACCACCGCCGGCAGGTCGCCCTGGTAGGCGAAGTCGATCTGCCGGTTGGAGATCGCCTCGTTGACCGCCGGGCCCGCGCCCTTGAAGAACAGCCACTCGACCTTCACGCCCGAGGCCTTGAACGCCTCCTCGACCCACCGGTTCACGCGCGCCACGCTGCCGGGCGAACCGCCCCAGGTCACCGGCTCGCCGCCCCCGGCGGTCGCCACGCCGATGCGGATCGCGTCGGGCGCGGCCGAGGCCGGCGTCGCGCCGACGGCGATCAGCAGGCCGATGGCGCCGAGCACGGCGCGGCGGGTGGAGGCGGAAGGTCGGTTCATGCGGAGGCCCGGTTAAGCTGCTTGGGGAGTCGAAGGTTAGGCAGCCGGTCGCGTTGCGCGAACGAAGAAAAACGCAGTTGCTTCCTCGGTTTCCGCTGGCCGGCAACGCCCGCGCAGGCCGCGCCCGACCCTCCGACCGCCACCCATCGATCCTGACGACTGCCCCCCCCATGCCGCCCGAACCGAACAAGCCTCCACTCACGCCGGGCAAGGCCCGCCGCCTGCGCACCGAAGCCGACAAGCTCGCCGCGTTCTGTCTCGTCGTGCGCGCGGCGTCGGCCGCGCCCGATCAGGCGGCGTTCGCGGAGGTCGGGCGCGCGGCCTCGAAGGCGCTGCGCGCGAGCTTCGGCGGCGGCACGATCACGTCGGCCTTCGAATGGGTCGCCGGGCGCGCGGGGCAGGAGGCGCTCGACAGCCTCGTGGCCGGCGAGGTCGAGCTGACCGGGCCGCTGACGCTCGAGCAGGTGAGCGATGCCGTCGCGCTGGCGCGCGAGGCGGAGCGGCTGCGCAAGGGCGACGCCGCCCTGTCCTAGGCCAGGGGCGCGGCGACCTTGCGATCGCCGTCGCCGTCGCCGGGCCTGGCCCTCGAGGCCCGCAGCACGCCGTTGACCTCCGCGCCGAAGATCAGCGTGGTCGCGCTGATGTAGAGGAAGACGAGCGTCGCGACGACACCCGCGAAGCTGCCGTAGAGCAGCGCCAGCTTGCCGACCGTGCGCAGCGTGGTCGACAGCATCGCCGCCGCGCCGACCCAGAACACCGCGCCGACCAGCGCGCCCGGCAGCACCGTCGACAGGCGCTGCCGCACGTCGGGCAGCCAGCCGTACATCAGCGCGTAGAGCCCGAACAGCGCGACGAAGGCGATTCCGTAGCGCACGCTGTTGCGCAGCCAGAACGAATCGCCGGGCGCGCCGAGCGTGGTCTCCAGGAAATGCCAGACGTAAGGCACGACGATCACCGAACTGAAGGCCGCCATCACGCCCGCGCCGACGATCACGGTGAAGAGCGTGACCTTGATCCGCGCCTTCCAGAACGGCAGCCCGCGCTCGATGCCGTAGGCGCGGTTGAGCGCCGAGCGCACCGCCTGCAGGCCCGAGGACGAGGTCCAGAGCGTGGTCAGCAGGCCGATCGTGAGCAGCGCCTGGCTGCGCCTGGCCAGCACCTCGTCGATCACCGGCTGCACGGCGTCGCGCACCACCTGCGGCGCGTACTCCATCACCCGGCGCACGAGCGCCGCGGTGTCGCCCGGCTCGCCGACATAGCCTGCCGCGGCCGACAGCAGGAGCAGCAGCGGAAACATGGCGAGCACCGACGAGAACGCCAGGCTGCCGGCCTGGTTCGCGCTCTGGTGGAGGATGTAGTTGCGGATGGCGGGCACGAGCACCCGCAGTCCGGGAGCCGACACGACGGCCCGCTGGACCGTCTTCGCGGCGGAGATCCAGGAATTCATGGGGACGGACTCTAGGCGATGGAGACGAATAATCGGAAGGTCCGGCCGCTGGTGCCGGCCGCGAAGGAGAACCCATGAAGAGACAGACCCTGCTGCGCCTGGCGGCGGGCATCGCCGTCGCCGCCACGTTCGGCGCGCCCCTGTCGGCCTCGGCCGCCGCCTGGCCGGACCGGCCGATCCGCCTCGTGGTCCCGTTCCCGCCCGGGCAGGCCACCGACATCTTCGCCCGCGCCCTGGCCGAGCAGCTGGCCAAGCGCCTGGGCCAGCCGGTCATTGTCGACAACAAGGGCGGCGCCGGCAGCAACATCGGTACCGAGCTGGTGGCGAACGCGCAGCCCGACGGCTACACCCTGCTCGTCGCGGGCAGCGCCATGGCCGTCAACCACACGCTCTACAAGACCCTGCCCTACGACGTGAAGAAGGAGCTCACGGGCATCTCGCTCATCGCCAAGGTGCCGCTGGTGTTCCTGGCCACGCCGTCCTCGGGCATCACGTCGATCCCGGACCTGATCCGGCGCGCGAAGGCCGAGCCCGGCGTGCTGAACTACGCGAGCGCCGGCGTCGGCGGTACCCAGCACCTGTCGGCGGAGATGTTCAAGGCCGCCACCGGCACCTTCATCACGCACATCCCCTATCGGGGCAGCGGGCCGGCGCAGGCCGACTTCATGGCCGGCCAGCTGCCGCTGATGGTCGATTCGGTGACCGCCGCTCTGCCGCTCATCCAGAGCCGGCGCGCCGTGCCGCTGGCCGTGACCTCGGCCGACCGCTCCGTGCAGCTGCCCGACGTGCCCGCGATGCGCGAGACGGGCGTCGCCGGGCTCCGGGGCTTCGAGGGCGTCGGCTGGCTGGGCCTGATGGCGCCGGCGCGCACCCCGCCGGACGTGCTGGCGCGGCTGCACCAGGAGGTCGACGCGATCCTGCGATCGGAGCAGATGGTGCGGTTCATCGGCGACCGGGGCTCGATCGCCTCGCCGTCGACCGGCCCGGAGTTCGACCGGTTCATCCAGGCCGAGATCGTGAAGTGGGGCGACGCGGTGCGGCGGTCGGGGGCGACGGCGCAGTAGCGCGGCGTCCGTCTGCGCGGACATCGCCATCGCCGGCTCCACAGGGACAAACCCCCACGGTCGAAGCGACGCCAGGCCTTACGCTCGTTCGCACGGGGTCCATCCGACGCCGACCGGAGACAAATCGATGAAACGCACACTGGTGAACTGGTTGGCCACGGCCTCGTTCGCCGTCATCTCGTCCGCTGCGACCGCCGCGCCTCCCACCGTCGAGATGACCTGGATGTCGATCGCCAACTGGTACTTCAAGATCGGCGACCAACGCATCGTGATGGACGGCTATGTCTCGCGGTTGCCCGAGAACCTGTTCTCGCCGTCACCGACCTATGCGAACGACCTGTACGCCTACACCAAGGGACCGGCGAACGTCGACATCGCCTCCATCACCAAGGTGCGCGATGCGATGCTCGGCGACGCCAGGCTCGACCTGCTCCTGGTCGGTCACAGCCATTGGGACCACAGCTGGGACACCCCCGCATGGGCCACGCTCACCGGAGCGCCGATGATCGGAGGCGTGTCCAGCTGCATGCAGGCATCGGCCCAGGGCGTTCCGGGCTCCCAGTGCCGCAGCGTGAGCGGCGGCGAGAAGTTCTCCCTGGGCAACGGCATCACGATGCGCGTCGTGCGCTGGAACCACAGCGGGGACGCGAGCAACCCGATCCAGCACTTCGCGCGCGAGCTCTACCGGCCACCGATTCCCGACGCCGCGACGGGCGGATTGCGCGCGGGCGTCGGGGAGGACTATCCGAACGGCGGCGGCAACCGCGCCTTCCTGTTCACCGTCGAGAACCCGGAAGGCAGGCTGGCGTTCTTCGTCAACAACTCGGCCAGCGCCTTCGATCTCGACAAGGACATCGTGGTCGACGGCGTGAACCACGGATCGCCGATCGGCAACCTGGCCGCCGCCATGAAGGATGCCGGGCTCACGCAGGTCGATGCCTGGATCGGCACCGGCGGAAAGCCGGTCGCCGAGATGGTCGTCCCGGTGCTGCGGCCGAAGACGTACGTGCCCAGCCACTGGGACGGACTCTTCAATTCCTTCTGGGCCGGCGCGCCGTATCCGTTCAAGGACGACGCGCTCAGGACGTATCTGGATGCGCAGAAGGTCGCGTTCGTGCCCGAGACGCAGTACTTCGACAAGTTCGTGCTCTCCACGACCGGCGTCGCGACCGAAATCAATCACGACGTGAAAAGCAAGCTCGGGTTCGACGACAAGAAGCGGTTCGGCTCGTCGCTTCTGGATGCGGTGAAGCATGTCTCGTCGACCAGCGTGGGCGACGATTGCGGCGAAGGATTCACGCCGCCGAGCGCCTGGGAAAAGACGTTCGCCGGCCTGAAGCACTGAAGGACAGACGACATGCCATTCCGACTCCATCGCCTGGGCGCCGCGCTCGTCGCCTCGTTGCTGCTGGCCCCGGGCGCCTGCGTCTTCGCCCAGACGGCGTCGCCCGCACCGCTGGCGCCGCGGGACGTGCCCGCGAAGACCATCCCGGTCCCCGATACCGTCAGTCTGGAAATGCAGAGGATCATCGCCCAGCCGCTGCGCTCCGGATGGAACACGCCGCCGACGACGGCCGAAGGCTGGAAGCAGCTGGCGGAAAGCACGCGGGTCGGCGCCCTGCCGAACGTGGAGGCCATGCGCGAGCGGCTGAAGGTGCGGGTCGAGCCCGGCATGATCGCCGGCGTCAAGGTCTACACCGTCACGCCGGAGAGAATCCTTTAGGCCAACCGCGACCGCGTCCTCGTGCAGATCCACGGCGGCTGCTACGTCCTGAACCCCGCGGAGGCGGCCCTGCCGGAGGCGATGCTGATCTCGGCGATCGGCGGCTATCGCGTCATCGCGGTCGACTACCGCATGCCGCCCGAGGCCTATTTCCCCGCCGCGCTGGACGACTCGATGGCCGTCTACAAGGACGTGATCGGCAGGACGGACCCCCGGCGCGTGGGCCTGATCGGCACGTCCGCGGGCGGTGCGCTGGTCCTGGAGATGGGCTTGCGTGCCAAGCAGCTGGGCCTGCCTCTGCCGGGCGCGATCGCCTCGGGCACACCGATGTCCGACAGCACGAAGACCGGCGACACCTTCCACACGAACGCCATGCTCGACAACGTGCTGGTCTCGACCGAAGGCTTCTGCGATGCGGCCGCCGCCTTCTATGCCAACGGCCACGATCTGAAGGACCCGCTGATCTCGCCGATCTACGGCGACATGAGCGGCTTTCCGCCGACGATCCTCACCTCCGGCACGCGCGACCTCCTGCTGAGCAACACGGTGCGCGTGCATCGCAAGCTGCGCAACCTCGGCATCGACTCGTTCCTGCAGGTCTACGAAGGGCAGTCGCACGCCCAGTACGGACGCGACGACCGCATCCCCGAAGTCCGGGAGGCCTTCGGCGAGATCGGGATCTTCATGAACGCACATCTGAAAAAGTAGCGCCACGGTTTCAGGAACACGCTCCAATGACCCTTCATTCCCTGCACAGCGCAACGCATGTCGATCCCGCGACGCAAGCGCGCGTCCATCTCGCCGCCGCGCTTCGCATGGCGGTCCTGCACGAGCTCGACGAGGGCATCGACAACCATTTCACCGTCGAGGCGCCCGGGCACCCCGGGCAGTACCTGGTCCTGCCGTTCGGGCTGCACTGGTCGGAGGCGCGTGCCAGCGATCTCATGGTGTTCGACGAGACCGGGCGTACCGTCGAGGGACACGGCG
>JAKONL010000221.1 GCA_022701965.1 Burkholderiaceae bacterium
GGCCAGGTCCAGATCCTGGTCGCGACCGACGTCGCGGCACGCGGCATCGACGTGCCGACCATCACGCACGTCTTCAACTTCGGCCTTCCGATGAAGGCCGAGGATTACACGCACCGTATTGGCCGCACTGGCCGGGCGGGTCGCGATGGTCTGGCCGTCACGTTTGCCGAATTCCGCGATCGCCGCAAGATTTTCGACATCGAAGCCTACACGCGTCAGCAGATCAAGCCGGAAGTGATTCCGGGCCTTGAGCCCCAGCAGCGTGCGCCGCAGTCGCGGCCTCCGCAGGGTGATTTCGGCGGTCGCGGTCGCGATAGCCGCGACAACCATTCGCGCGATCGCAAGTTCGGTGGTGGTGCGCCAGCGGGTGCGCATCGCGGCGGCTTCGGTGGCGGCAACGCAGGTGGTTTCGGTGGCGGAGGCAACTATGCCGGCGCCAGCGGCTTCAACGACCGTGGGCCGCGTGGTGCTGCCGCACCTGCCCCACGTGGTCCGCGAGGCAACCCGAACGCTGCGTTCGGTGCAGGACGCGAAGGGCGCGAGGAAGGAAGCTACGGGCGCAAGCCGGGTTGGGGCGAAGGTGCGCCGCGAGCTGCCGCGGGCGGTGGCCATCCCGGTGCCGGCAAGGTGTTCGTTCCACGCGACGCGCAGAAGCGGGCCTTCAAGCCAACCCGCTGAGACATGTTGACGGCGCCTTGGGCGCCGCTCAAAGCAACCCGCACTCCGATGGAGTTGCGGGTTTTTTCGTTGGTCCTTCCCCGATCAGGGCGCGAGCGGAAGCGCCCGGTACGATTCCTGGAACGTGCCGGCGCTTTCGTCGATGCGGACGCAGACGCGTTGGCGTCCGGAAGCGTCGATGCATGACTTGAGGCCGGCGTCGCCGCCCGCATTCCGCAGCTGGGTGACCGTCAGTTGCATCGCAGCGGCCTGCGAAGACAGGCGCAGCGCCTCGCGGTAGTTGCGGACGCTCCATGCCGCGGTCAGGGCCGTGGCCAGTGCACTCGAAATGAGGATCAGGAGCGCGACGCGATGCCAGTAGTGCAGGAACGACGTGCCGGAGGACTGGAGCTGGGTCGCGAGATCGCCGAGCGCCCGTGTCGAACGGTCCAGCCGTTGCGAAAGCACGGGCTGCTCCGTGGCCAGAGGGTGCTGCTGCAAAGCAGCCCTGACCGATTGCGCGATGGTCTGCGGCAATTCGTCGACCCTCCTCGTGATCGCCGTCGCCGCGGACGCCAGTTGCAGTCGCGTTGCCTCGGCATCCGCGTGATAGCGCCGTACTTCGCCCAGGAGTTCGTTCGCCCTGACAGCCAGTGCGGAGTCCCACTCCTTCGTCGTCATCGACTTCCCTGCCGTTCGCGCACACGCCGCCGTGGAGTCACTCGGCAGGCGATGTCTCGACAGTGCGCTGCAACCGGTAGCCCTGCCCGTAGACCGTGCGAAGCTGCACGTCACGTCCGCCGTCGAGCTGCAGCTTGTTTCGCAGACGGTAGATATGGATGTCGAGCGAGCGCGTGATCGACTCGCTGCTGTATCCCGCCGCCGCGAGCAGATGTCCGCGCGAGACGGGTTTGTCGAGGTTCCGGAACAGGGTCAGAGCGAACTTGAACTCCTTCTCGGTCAACCGGACCTCCTCGGACTTCGCACCTTCGGGCAAGTCCGGCCGGTACTTCACGACATTCGTCGAGCTGTCGAAATCCCAGCGTCCGAAGCGTGACGCGGGGCCGAGCCGGCTCCGGTGGCTGCGTTCGAAAAGACGTGCGACGCGCGCACGCAATTCGAGCGGGCGGAAGGGCTTGAAAATGTAGTCGTCCGCGCCGAGTGCCAGTGCCGCGGCCACATCTCTCTCGGCGGCGCGCACGCTCAGCATGATGACCGGCGTCTGGTCGTTGCGCTCGGTGCGAAGCCAGCTCAGCAGATCGAAACCGTCGAGGTCCGGCATCATCCAGTCGAGGACGAGAACATCGAAGGTTTCGGTCCGCAACGAACGCCTCAGCGCCTCGCCGCTCGAAAACGCACTGCAGTTGGTCTCGCCTTCCGATGGCTGGAACGGCCCCCTGAGTGCTCCCACGAGCTGCTTGATCTGGGCCTCGTCGTCGTCGAGAAGCGCGATGCGCATAGAACCACTCCATTGCGTCGGGTGAAAGGATGAATGGCGGACAGTGCCACTGTTCGCCGATTCTTTCATCAGTCGCAGGATTCACCTGCGCAGAAAAGTGAACTTTTATTAACCACGACGGCTGACGCCGACATTGGTACGCCGTTCGATCTCAAAATTTATCGCGACTTCCGATGTTTCGGATCATTCCTGATCAGAGTTCGATCGCACCGGTGTTGCGTCTGCACAGAGGCACGCAATCCGGCCCCCCAATTCCTACGGAACGAAAATTGCCACATCCGAAGCCAGAGCAACGGCCCAGAATTTCAGAGGACAACGCAGGGTTTCCCAAGGAACTTCGCATCGCGCAATCCGTTGCGGTTGTGCGCCAGATGCCGATGATCATCTTCGGCAACGGCCTCGGCGCGCTGATCGGCAGCATGTCGCTTGAAGCAACGGCGCCATGGCCTTTCGCCCTCGTGATCGCGATGTGGATCCTGATGCTGCCCATCTGCGTGAGCTACGTCCGGCTCAGGAGCAGGCCGAGACCTTCCTACGTGTCACCCGCCCGGATCACGCGATTGACGCTCTACTCGTGCCTGCTGGGCATGGTGTGGGCGATCGCGATCCTGGTCTACCTGCCCCAGTCGTCCTTCGAAATTCTCGCGTTCCTGATCACCGGCTGCGCGTTCCTGGCGGCCGGGGCGGCGGCGGCGATGTACGTGATACCGCTCGCGAGCGCCGCCTATGCGACGCCGATCTTCCTGGCGTCGACCTACGTCTCGGCGACCTATCCTCATCCGGCACAGTTCTGGCTCACGGTCCTGATCCTGCTGATGGCATGCGGGGTCGGATGGATCACGCTGGCGAACTGGGACGGATTTCGTCTGACGACCGAGAGCAGCGTGGAGCGCGTCAAGCTGCTCGCCGACGCCCAGGCCGCGATCATCTCGCGCAACCAGTTCCTCGAGAACGTCAGTCACGAGATCCGCACGCCGCTGACGACCATGCTCGGATACACCAAGCTGCTGAAGGCGCAGCAGGCGCAGATGTCGCGGCCCAACCGCGAGGCGCTCGGTTATCTGGATGGTTCGTGCTTCTCGCTGCTCACGACGATCGATGCGCTGCTCGACGTGGCGAAGCTCAACGCGGACCAGCTCGAGCTGAACGACGCCACGTTCGATCCGGGCACGCTGATCCGGGAGGTCCTCGAGTGGATGAAGCAGTCCGCCCAGGACAAGAACATCGCGCTCACCTACGACCAGGGCGCGGACGTGCCGGCGCGCATCCGGGGCGATCCGGACCGCGTCCGGCAGATCGTGGTCAACCTGGTCGGCAACGCGATCAAGTTCACGAATGCCGGCAGCGTCGACGTCGAACTGCGTTGCGAGAACCGCACGCTGCGATCCTCCGTTCCGCTGCCGCCCGAGGCGATGCTCGCGATCATCGTGCGCGACACGGGCATCGGCATCGACGCGGCCAAGCGCGTGCTGGTCTTCCACAACTTCTACCAGGTGGACGGCTCCAGCCGGCGCCGGCACGGTGGCATGGGCCTGGGGCTGACGGTCAGCAACCTGCTGACCCGGCTCATGAACGGTTCGCTCGACTTCGAGAGCGACGGTGTCAGCGGCAGCATCTTCAAATGCCTGATTCCCCTGCGACCGGACACCGCCGACGAGGCGCACGACGGCCCGGGCGACCTGACGGACAGCGCCACCTGGCGTGTGCTCGTCGTGGACGACGACCCCTACATCCGGCACTACCTCATGACGCTGCTGTCGAACGAAGGCTGGAGGGTCCACCTGGCCGAGAGCGGCGAGGCCGCCATCGAGCGCTGCGGAACGCAACGCTTCGACCTCATCCTCATGGATATCCAGATGCCGGTGATGACGGGCATCGAAGCGTCGATGGTGATCCGGCGGGTCGGCGCGCTCAACGAGCAGACGCCGATCGTCGCCGTCACGGGCTATCTGTCGACCGACCGGATCGCGGAGATGCGCGAAGCAGGACTGGTCGACTATCTCGGCAAGCCGATCGTGCAGGAGCAACTGCTCGCCAAGGCGCGTCAGTGCGCCTCGGGGCGGGCGCGGTAGCGGCACACGGCCGGCTGATTCCTCGAATCGGGCGACATCGAACGCGGACTCAGCGAAGCGGCGGGTCCGCCAGCATCTCGCGCAGCGCGTCGACCTTCCCGGCGAGCCACGCCCGGTCCATCTCGCCCGTGCAGGCGACGATCTCCCGGCACAACGCGACACCTGCGTCGAAATCGTGGATCGCCGGACTTCCCGCCAGCGTGTGGGCAGCGCGCCGGGCGCTCGCGAAGTCGTTGGCCGCCGCGGTGCGCTCGATGTCGTCGACCAGCGCACGCCGGGAGGCGACGAAATCCGGAAAGGCCTGCGCGAACTTCTTCTCGATCCAGACCGTGCGTGTCTGCGCGGGAGACGCCGCCCTGCCGAGCGAGGCGAGCAGCGCGTCGAAGCCGGCCCTGTCCGCCGGCTTCGACAGCGTGGCATCGAAGCCGGCGGCCTCGATGCGATCCGCGGTGCGGGCGTCGTCATGGC
>JAKONL010000231.1 GCA_022701965.1 Burkholderiaceae bacterium
AGGATCGCAAGGCCGATCGCCGCCTCGCCGGCAGCGACCGTCAGCACGAACATCGCGAAGATCTGTCCGACCAGATCGTGCAGATATGCCGAGAAGGCGACGAGGTTGAGGTTCACCGCGAGCAGGATCAGCTCGATCGCCATCAGGATGACGATCAGGTTCTTCCGGTTGAGGAAGATGCCGAGCACGCCCATCGTGAACAGCACCGCCGCGACGACGAGATAATGGGTAAGACCGATCACAGCTGGACCCCCTGGCCGACCGGCGGCTGGACGTTGCGCGTCGCATCCTCGGGACGGCGCGCGATCTGACGGGAGGGCGACTGTGCGCGCACCCCGCCACGCTGGCGATGCGTCAGCACGATCGCACCGATCATCGCGACGAGTAGGACGAAGCCCGCCGCCTCGAACACGAAGAGATAACGCGTGTAGAGCAGCTGCCCCATCGCCTGCACGTTCGGCACCGCCGTGTCGATCGGCGCGATGCGCTGGCTGATCTTGAGGCCGCCGGCGCTCCAGGCGCCGATGCCGATCAGGATCTCCGCCGCCAGCGCCACCGCGAGCGCCAGGCCCAAAGCGGCATATTGCGCAACGCCGGCACGCAGCTGCGCGACTTCGATATCCAGCATCATGACGACGAACAGGAACAGCACCGCGACGGCGCCGACATAGACGATGACGAGCAGCATCGCGATGAATTCCGCGCCGACGAGCACCATCAGCCCCGCGGCGTTGAAGAACGCGAGGATCAGCCACATCACCGAATGCACCGGATTGCGCGACGAGATCGTCATCGCGCCCGATCCGATCACCACGATGGCGAACAGGTAAAAGGCAATTGCCTGAATCACGATTGGGTCGGCCCCCTAAGCCCTGAATCGAGTGCGGCGCGCATTAACGGTAGGGCGCATCGGCGGCAAGGTTCGCCGCGATCGCGCTTTCCCAGCGGTCACCGTTATCGAGCAGCTTCGCCTTGTCGTAGATGAGCTCCTCGCGGGTTTCGGTCGCATATTCGTAGTTCGGCCCCTCGACGATCGCGTCGACCGGGCATGCTTCCTGACACAGACCGCAATAGATGCATTTGGTCATGTCGATGTCGTAGCGCGTCGTGCGGCGGCTGCCGTCGTCGCGCGGTTCGGCCTCGATCGTGATCGCCTGCGCCGGGCACACCGCCTCGCACAGCTTGCACGCGATGCAGCGTTCCTCGCCGTTCGGATAGCGGCGCAGCGCATGCTCGCCGCGGAAGCGGGGGCTGATCGGGTTGCGTTCGTAGGGGTAGTTGATCGTCGCCTTCGGCTTGAAGAAATACCGCAACGTGAGGGCGTGCGCCTTCACGAACTCCCACAGCGTGAACGACTTGATGATCTGTGCGACGCTCAAGACCCAAACCCCAATATTCGGTCGATCGATACGACCGTCAATCCGATGACGACGCCGCCAAGCGCACGCCGGTACACTGCCTGCGGGTCGAACCCGCGATGCGAAAGCCAGGTGGAGACGTGGCTCACAGCCCGACCCGCATCCACATCAGGACGCCCGACACCAGAAACACCCAGAACAGCGACAGCGGCAGGAAGATCTTCCACCCCAGCCGCATCAGCTGGTCGTAGCGGGAGCGCGGCACGGTCGCCTTCACCCAGCTGAAGATGAAGAAGAAGATCAGGATCTTGATGAAGAGATTGATGATCCCCGGCACCCAGGTGAACGGCGCGAAGTTGAAGAACGGCAACCAGCCACCCCAGAAGAGCGTCGCGTTGAGCGCACACATCAGCAGGACGTTGGCATATTCGCCCAGCCAGAAGAGCGCGAAGCTCATCGAGCTGTATTCCGTCTGATAACCCGCAACGAGTTCCGACTCCGCCTCGGTGAGGTCGAACGGCGCACGGCCGGTTTCGGCCATGCCGGAGATCAGGAAGACGATGCTCATCGGGAACAGCAACGGGTTGAGCACGAAGCCGTTGATCGGCAGCCCGTACATGTTCTGCTGCGCCAGGACGATCGCGGACAGGTTGAAGCTGCCGGCCCAGAGCACGACGGTGATGAGGACGAAGCCAAGTGCGACCTCGTAGCTGACCATCTGCGCCGCGGCCCGCAAGGCGGAATAGAAGGGATATTTCGAGTTCGACGCCCAGCCCGACAGGATGATGCCGTAGACGCCAAGCGACGACGCCGCGAGCACGTAGAGCAGGCCGACGTTGATGTTCGACAGCACCACGCCGTCGCCGAAGGGGATCACCGCCCAGACGATCAGCGCGACCGTGAAGGTGATGATCGGCGCCATCAGGAACAGGCCGCGGTTGGCGGCGGCAGGTACGATGGTTTCCTGCAGGAAGACCTTGAGGCCATCGGCGAACGACTGGAGCAGGCCGAACGGCCCGACCACGTTCGGGCCACGGCGCAGCGCCATCGCCGCCCAGATCTTGCGATCGGCGTAGATGATCATCGCGACCGCCAGCATCAGCGGCAGCGCGATGACGAGGATGCCGACGATGGTCGCGGTGAACCACGCCCATTCGTAGGACATGCCGACGGTGGAATTGAAGAAGTCGGTCACTCCGCGGCCTCCGCGAACGTCTCGCCATGGACC
>JAKONL010000246.1 GCA_022701965.1 Burkholderiaceae bacterium
TGGCCGCGCCGCGCAGGCTCACGTCGACGTCGGGCATCTCCTGCGAGGCGAATTCGCTGGCCGAGTAGACCGACGCGCCGGCCTCGCTCACGACCACCTTGTCGACCGCCGGCGTCGCGGCACCGGCCTGCCCGGCCATCTTCGCCAGCAGCTTGATCAAGTCGGCGGCGAGCTTGTCCGTTTCGCGGCTCGCGGTGCCGTTGCCGATCGCGATCAGGTTCACGCCGTGTTTCGCGCAGAGCTTGCCCAGCGTGTGGAGCGATCCTTCCCAGTCGCGGCGCGGCTCGTGAGGGAAGACGGTCGCGGTCTCGACCAGCTTGCCGGTGGCGTCGACCACGGCGACCTTCACGCCGGTGCGGATGCCCGGGTCCAGCCCGAGCACGACGCGCGGGCCGGCGGGTGCCGCGAGCAGCAGGTCGCGCAGGTTGTCGGCGAAGACCTTGATGGCGGTCTTCTCGGCGTCCTCGCGCAGACGGGCGAACAGGTCGCGCTCCGTCGAGAGCGACAGCTTCACGCGCCAGGTCCAGGCCACGCACTTGCGCAGCAGGTCGTCGGCCGGTCGACCGGCATGGCTCCAGCCGAGATGGATCGCGATGCGGCCTTCGGCGACGGACGGCTTGCCGGGTTCGGGTTCGACCGGCAGCACGAGCTTCGCGTCGAGGATGTCCAGCGCCCGGCCGCGGAAGACGGCCAGTGCACGGTGCGACGGCACGCGGCCGATCGGCTCGTCGTAGGCGAAGTAGTCGCGGAACTTGGCCACGTCGGCGTTGTTCTCGTCCTTCCCGGTCATCAGCGTCGACTTGAACAGGCCCTCGGTCCAGAGCCACTCGCGCAGGCGCTGCACGAGCGCGGCGTCCTCGGCCCAACGCTCCGACAGGATGTCGCGCACGCCGTCGAGCACGGCCGGTACGCTCGAGAAGTCCGGTCCCGGCTTGCCGTCGTCGAGCGTCTCGGCGGGCCGGAGGAAGGCCCTGGCCTCCACGGCCGGGTCGCGCGCCGGATCGGCGAAGAGCAGGTCGGCGAGCGGCTCGATGCCGGCCTCGCGCGCGATCTGGCCCTTGGTGCGGCGCTTCTGCTTGAACGGCAGGTAGAGGTCCTCGAGTTCCTGCTTGGTCGCCACACCGGCGATCGCCACGCGCAGCGCGTCGGTGAGCTTGCCCTGCTCGTCGATGCCCTTGAGGACCACGGCGCGGCGGTCGTCGAGTTCTCGCAGGTAGGACAGGCGCGCCTCGAGCTCGCGCAGCTGGATGTCGTCGAGGCCGCCGGTGGCTTCCTTGCGGTAGCGCGCGACGAAGGGCACCGTGGCACCCCCGTCGAGCAGCTCGACCGCGGCCTTCACCTGGTGCTCGCCGATCCTGATTTCCTCGGCGAGCTGGCGAATGATCTTTTGCATGTCTGGAGCGTTCCTGTCGGGCGCCGCCGGCCCGCGCGTCAAAGCGCGGAAGTTTGCCATACGCCTCCAGGCGCGCACGTCACAATCCCCTGCCCATGACGCTGCCCGCCGCCTTCCGAAAAGTGCTTCACGCGATCGCGACCGTCGTGCTCGTGCCGGTGCTGCTCTTCGAGGAATGGGGCTGGGATCCGCTCGCGGCGCAGGTATCGAGACTGGCTCGGCTGCCGCTGTGGGCCCGGCTGGAAGACCGGGTCCGCGCCCTGCCGCAGGCGGGCGCGCTGCTCGTCTTCTTCCTGCCGGTCGTCTTCCTGTTCCCGGTCAAGCTGGCGGCCCTGTTCCTCTTCGGCCGCAGTCACTACGCGAGCGGGTTCGTGCTGCTCGCGGGCGCCAAGCTCGTCGGTACGGCGATCGTCGCGCGCCTGTTCCAGCTGGTGAAGCCCACGCTGCTGACCATCGGCTGGTTCGGACGCTGGTATCCGCGCTGGACCGGCTGGAAGGACCGCGTGCTCGGCAGCGTGCGGCGAAGCGCCCCCTGGCGCACGCTGCGTGCCGTGCGCAGCAAGTTGCGACGGCGCTGGCGCAGGCTTCGCGAAACGTTGCGCCGCCTGTTCGCGAATTCCGCCGTGTAGCCGATCCTTCACATTCGACCGGTAACGTCCCCGTCCCTGCCCCTCGCCCTGCCCGGCTCCGAGAACCGCCCTCATGCGTATCGCCCTTCACCCTCTCCTGACCGCAGTCACAGCCCTGCTCCCCATGCTCGTGCATGCCGCCGACGTCCAAGCCGATGCCGACACCACCCCCGAAACCTGGAACGCGCATGTCCAGGCGACCTACGTCTGGCAGCGCAAGCCGTCGTTCGCAGCCGCCTACTCCGGACCGAACAGTCTCTCCGCCGCCCGCGAGCTCAGCTACTCGTTCACCGCGACGGCCTTCTTCGGCGCGCGGCTGTGGCGCGGCGGCGAGCTGTACTTCGATCCCGAAGGCGCGCAGGGCGTGCCGCTGTCGAACCTGACGGGCTTCGGCGGCTTCACCAACGGCGAGATGGCGCGCTCGTCGGGCCCGAACCTGCGCATCTACCGAGCCCGCTTCTTCCTGCGCCAGACCTGGGACGGCGGCGGCGAGCAGGTGCCGGTCGCCTCCGGGCAGAACCAGCTGGGCGGCTCGCGCGACAGCCGGCGCTGGGTCTTCACCGCCGGCAATCTGTCGGTGCTCGACCTCTTCGATGCCAACGCCTACAGCCACGATCCGCGCACCCAGTTCCTCAACTGGTCGGTCATGACGCACGGCGCCTACGACTATGCGGCCGACGCGCGCGGTTATTCGTGGGGCGCGGTGCTGGAGTGGTACCGCGACGAATGGGCGGTGCGCGGCGGCCGCTTCATCCAGCCGATCGAGCCCAACGGCCAGAAGCTCGACGAGAACCCGTTGCGCCACTACGGCGACCAGGTCGAGATCGAACGCAGCCACATGCTCGCCGGGCAACCCGGCAAGCTGCGGCTCCTGGCGTTCAACAACCGCGCCCGCATGACGCGCTACGACGACGCGCTCGCGCTTGGGCAGCAGACCGGCACCGTGCCCGACATCAACGCCGCGCGCTACGGCAACCAGATGAAGCGCGGCTTCGGCGTGAACCTCGAGCAGGCGGTCTCGGACGACATCGGGCTGTTCGCGCGCGCGAGCTGGGCCGACGGCAAGACCGAGACCTATGCCTTCACCGACATCGACCGTTCCGTCTCCGGCGGCCTGCTGGTCAAGGGCAGCGCCTGGCAGCGCGCGCAGGACACCGTCGGCCTGGCCTTCGCGCGCAATGCGATCTCACGCGCGCAGCGCGACTATCTCTCGGCCGGCGGCATCGCCTTCTTCATCGGCGACGGGCAGTTGCGCTACCGCCAGGAAGGCATCGCCGAGGTGTTCTACAACCTCAACCTGACGAAGGGCACCTGGATCACGCTCGACTGGCAGTACATCCGCAACCCGGCCTACAACGCCGCGCGCGGGCCGGTGAACGTCGGCTCGGTGCGCCTGCACGCGGAGTTCTGAAG
>JAKONL010000260.1 GCA_022701965.1 Burkholderiaceae bacterium
GACGGCACGGGCTATCTGCGCGGTCTCGCGGAACGGGCGAGGGCGATCGTCCATGTCCGGTGAGAAGACCTTCGACGCGACCCAGCACAAGATCGACGAGGCGCGCAAGGACGGCAACGTCGCCATCAGCCAGGACCTGCTCAAGTCCGCCGTGTGCGTGGTCGCGTTCGAGGCCTGCCGCGCGCTGGCCATGCGCTTCGACGGCTTCGTCCAGGCCTACTTCACCGAGTTCATCACGCAGCTCGCCGCCGTCCAGCAGCACCGTGGTTTCCGGGCCGACAACGTCTTCATGTGGATCGGCGCATCGGTCGCGCTGACGCTGCTGATCGGCTGCGTGTCGGCGGCGATGTTCGTGGCGATGTCCTGGGTGCAGACGCGCGGCCCCGTGATCAAGAAGACGCCGATCGAACTCAAGCTCGACGGACTCCATCCCAAGAACTATTTCAAGAAGGTCTTCGCGATGAAGACGGTGGTCGACCTGGCGACCAACGTCCTCAAGGCGGCGCTGATCTCGGCGGTGATCTGGTTCTCGGTCAAGGACGTCATGCGCCAGCTGCCCAACGCGGTGCCCGCGGGCATCGAGGAGGTCGCCGCGCTGATCGGCAAGGAGGCGGTGTCGGCAGTCCGGACGACGCTGTTCCTCCTGCTCGCGATGGGCATCGTCGACTTCTGGCTGCAGCGGCGGATGATGCTCAAGGACCTCAAGATGTCGATGCAGGACATCAAGGACGAGCACAAGCAGATGGAGGGCAGCCCCGAGAACAAGCAGAACGTCCGCTCGTTCGCCGAGGAGCTGATGTCGGGCGCGGAGAGCGGCACCAATGCTCTCGGCGGCGCGAACGTGCTGGTCGTCAACCCGACGCACGTCGCGGTCGGATTGCGCTACGTCCACGGCGAGCGGCGACTGCCCCGTATCCGTTCGACGGCGGTCGACGAGAGGGCGATGAAGCTCATCGAACTGGCCAGGGACACGGGAATTCCGGTGGTGCGGCATATCTGGCTCGCCCGCACGCTCTATGCCGTGGAGGCCGGTCAGCCGATCCCGCGCGAGGCCTATCGCGCGATCGCGGCGATCTACCGGCTGATCGCCGGGCTGGAAGCCGTGCCGGACGCGCCGTCGACCGCCCCGGCGGCGGCGCCGGCCACCCCGGACAAGCTGGAAAAGCCGGAAGCGGACATTTGACACCGATCAGCCGCGGCATCGCGCTTCGCGGGCGCTTTGGGACCAGTCCGAGCCGGCGGGCGGAAATCTCCTCCATAGCATCGCCGGCTACGCGACGTCCAACCACCCTGAATCGGAAGCAAACATGAACGCTGTGATCGGCAACCTGATGACCGGCAATCTCTTCGGCGCCCTGACGGCGATGTTCGATGAGTCGCCGCAGGAGAACATTCGCGAGGCCGCGGTCGACATCCTCGACGGCAAGAACGTCGAGCAGAACCTCGCGAAGCTCCAGGGCGAACTGCAGCGCAACGGTGGGGATCGGGAGAAGATCGCACAGGTCGACGAACTGATGCAGGACATGGCGTCGGGCAGGGCGGACCAGACTTCCACCATGGAGAAGATCCTCGCGATCGTCGGGCCGAAGGATGCCGAGAAGCGGGGGATCACGGCGTCGAATACCGCGAGCATCGCGGGCAAGGGTTCGGGCGTCGTCGAATTCTGAAGGTCGTCGCGCTGCATCCTCGCGCCTGCGCGCCGACTGCAGCCCACACGCATGGAAATCCGACCGACGTCAGCCGTCCAGCGCGCGTTGCCCGTCGCGCCGGCGAACCCGACGGTTGCGCCCAACGACGCCGATCCGATCAGCACGCCCGTCTTCCGGCGCCCCGACCCGAGCCGCCAGACGCGTACCGGACCGGATGCCGGCAGCCTCCAGGCGATGCTCACGCAGATCGCCAGCCGGCCCGCGCAGCTGCGAAGGATCCTCAAGTCGCTCGGCGACGAGACGACCCATCCGCAGGCGCTCTCCGAAGACGCCGCGGCGCATGTGAAGAACGGTGGAACGCTGGCGGATTTCGCCGACGCCCGGGGGCTGGATGCAGCGACGCTCCAGCTGATCGGCACCAAGGCCGCGCTCGACCTCTCCGGCAGCGATCCGGCCCTCGCCCAGGTACTGCAGCGGGAACTCGAACACCTGCAGGACGTGCTGGGCAGCGCCATCGGTGCGGCGCTCAACACGGCCTCGGCACTGTCCGCGGGCGGAAGGTCGCAGGTCGACAAGGCATGGCTGCGCAACATGTACATGTCGGTCACCTCGGCCAGCGCGCCGGTGCTCGAGGCCTACGAAGCGCTGCTGAACCGGTACGGGACCGGACAGTTCGAAGCCGGTGCACGCGCCATGATGCGTGCGCTGAGCGACGACATGAACGCGCCGCGGGCCTCGATCGCGCCGGACAAGCTCCAGCTCCTGCTGCTCAGCAGCATGGTCACGATCCGCCACATCGTGGCGTTGATCAACACCTGTCGCGCGTTCCTGCGCCGGCCCGGCAACGCGTCCACTTCGCCGGTTTCCGCCGACGGGGAGCGCAAGGGCGGCGAGGAGGATGGCGACGACGAGCTGGCCACGGTACGCATGATCAGGCTGCTGCTGCAGCTGACCGCCAGCAGCGCCGCGGTGAAGCTGGTTCCTGGCTTCCTCGAGGAGGACGTGGTTTCCAGGGTGCACGTCGACAGGGCGGCGCGCTCCCGCAACGAATTCATCGACGTGATGCGCAACCTTCCCGTGACGCTCTGGAAGGATCCCAAGCTCAAGGACCAGCTCATCGAACTGCTTCGACGCCAGTCGATTCTCGAGACCGACGCGGCGGCGCTGGTGAGAGCGTCCTGAACGTGGGGAACGTCCGATGAAGAAATGGTCCTTCGAACGGGTTCAGTCGCTCGGCAGGCAGACGGCAGGCGGCACGCGCACGGAACGCCTGCTCAAGCTCTTCAGGGGACGGCCGGACCTGCTCGCCGCGAGCCTGGTCATGCTGGTCGTGATGATGATGATCGTGCCGTTGCCGCAGTCCTTCGTGGACGCGGCGATCGCCTTCAACTTCGCGGTCTCGATCCTGCTCGTGGCGATCGTCACCTACGTGCCCAACCCGCTGTCGCTCTCCACGTTCCCGACGCTGCTGCTGATCATCACGGCGTTCCGCCTGGCGATCAGCATCTCGACGACGCGCCTGGTCCTGCTCGAGGCGAACGCGGGCCACATCGTCGAGGCCTTCGGCCGGTTCGTGGTCGGCGGCAACGCGGTGGTGGGATTCGTGATGTTCCTGATCCTCACGGTCGTGCAGTTCCTGGTGGTGACCAAGGGCGCCGAGCGCATCGCCGAGGTGGCCGCGCGGTTCTCGCTGGATTCGCTGCCGGGCAAGCAGCTGTCGATCGACGGCGACGTGCGCGCGGGATTCCTCGACGCCGCGGAGGCGCGCAAGCGCCGCAACGAACTCTCCAGCGAAAGCCAGCTGTTCGGCGCGATGGACGGCGCGATGAAGTTCGTCAAGGGCGATGCGGTGGCCGGACTGATCATCGTGGCGATCAACATGTTCGGCGGTTTCGCCGTGGGCATGCTGCAGCAGGGAATGAGCGCGAGCGCCTCGATCCAGACCTTCGTGATCCTCACGGTCGGCGACGGGCTGATCGCGCAGATCCCGGCGCTGCTCGTCGCGCTGTCGTGCGGCATGCTGATCGCGCGTGTCGCGCCGGCCGCCACCGGCGGCGAGGAGGGCGCGGCAACCATCGGTGACGAGATGACCCGCCAGATGCTCGCCGAGCCGAAGGCCTGGTACTTCTCGGCGGCCGTCATCGCGACGATGAGCCTGATTCCGGGGCTGCCGGCCCTCCTGTTCCTGGGCATCGCCGCGGCGGTGGCCGGTGTCGCGCTCCTGCAGGTCGGGCGCACGCGCCGCAAGACCGCCGGCATCGTCACCGACCACCAGCTCTCGAAGGACGGACTGAAGGACCTGAGGCGCATCGTGCCCAACATTCCGCTCGTGCTGCGCGCCGCGAACCGTCACGAGAACGACGCCGCCTTCCTTCCGCTGATCGCCAGCACCCGCCAGATCCGGAACGCGATCGTCGCGGAGTACGGCGTCACGCTGCCGGCCCTGGTGTTCCAGTTCAGCGACCTCGTTCCGGACGACGAACTGCATCTGTGCATCTACGAGACGCCGCAGCTGCGCGTGAGCTTCCGGCCGGGCGAGATCGCCTGGCGGCTGCCGCGCGGCGAGGTGATCGAACTGCCGGCCGAGCTGACCGACGACAGCTCGATTCCGGCGGTCGCACTGCGGGAGGAAGGGTGGTTCTGGGCGCCCGCGGTGCACCGGCAGGCCCTGGAAGAGCGGGGTCTCGTGAGCTGCGACTTCGAGACCTTCTTCGCCGAGCGCGTGCGCGCGACGCTGTTCGAGCACGGCGCGCAGTTCCTGGGCATGCAGGAGATGCGGGCCTTCATCGCCTGGCTCGACACCGAGGCGCCGGAACTCGCTAAGGAAATCCAGCGCTGCGTTCCCACCGCCAAGCTGTGCAGCGTGCTCCAGCAACTCGCTCGGGAGCGCGTGCCGGTGCGCAATTTCCGGCTGATCGGCGAAACCCTGATCGCATCCGGCCTTCACGACCGGGACCCGGAGGTCATCGTCGACCATCTGCGCCAGGTGCTTCGCGACGAGATCACGACGCAGTACGTCGACGGCGGCATCGTCAAGCTGTGCCTGCTGCACTCCGCTCTGGAGGATGCGCTGCGCGGGAGTCTCCGCCAGTCGGTCATGGGCGCATACATCGAGCTGCCGGCCAGCGAACTCGACCAGATCTACAACGCGATCCTCGCGCACGTCTACCCGAACGACGAACTCAAGCCGCGGGCGATCGTCGTGGTGGCCCAGGACATCCGCAGGCCGCTGTGGCAGGGCGCGGCGCTCATGAAGCGCTTCCTGCCGACGCTGTCGTATCCCGAATTGAGCCCGAACTACCGCACCGAGGTGGTGGCTCGGGTCGACTGGGTGACGGAGGAGTTCGTCTGAGCGCCGCCGCGAAGGCGGCTTGGCCGCGGCCCGACGTCGCAGCGTCGTCCAGCCGCTAGAGCAGCTGGAACGACTGCTGCAGCTTGAACAGGTCCTGGTCGCTGCCGACGCTCAGCTTGCGGAAGGCGGACTGCTTCTGCGAACTGATGGTCTTGATGCTGCGCACGAACTTGACGCTGATCTGGCTCACCGACATGCCCTGCAACAGGCACCTGAGCACTTCGCGTTCGCGCGCCGAGAGGTGCGCACCCTCGAACGCTTCCTTGGATTCGGTCGCGCTCGAAGCGGGCGACATGCCGGCGTCCGAGTCGTCGGGCTCGAACTCGTCCAGGTCCAGCAGGTGCTCCGGATGGCGTCCGCCGTAGCGCTGGTGCCACGAAGCGAATCCGAGATCCCGAACGGCATTGATCAGCTCGTCCATGCTGGCGCTCTTGGAAACCACTTTCGATGCGCCGGCACGGTACATGAAGGAGATGGTGGCCGCGCTCATGTAGCCGGCGTAGACCAGGAGGCTCACGCGCGGAAAGGCGCGGCGAAGGTAGCGGATGAGGTTCCATCCGTCGTTCTCGAGCCCTTCGAGCCGGTACTCGACGACCATCACGTCGCACAGCGCCTGCCTGAGGATGCCGGCAAGTTCCTTCGACTCCGCGGCGGCTCCCAGCCAGTTGATGTCGCACTCGCTGCGAAAGCGGCATTCGAGGCCGAACCGGACGGCTGCATGGCTGTCCAGCACGCCGACGTTGATGCGTGCCGGATCGCCGTTGGCCAGCGACTCGGAATGCGCGACGTGGATGGCAGGACGGTAGGGGTCTTCGCTCATTCTTTGCTTCTCACGCATCGGCTCATGGCCGCGAACCTGAAGCGGCTCCATCGATGCATGGTGAGTAGGCTAATGCCTTATAAGCAGCGTGAGTCTGAAGTAATGTGTACTAGCGTTCCTGTGCGCGTGCGTTACTGCGCAGCGGCGGCGATGCCGTTGCGCACTGCGCCTTCCAGTGTTGCGGGGTAGGGTCCGTCCACGTAGTCGCCGCAGGCCATGAGCCCTGTCGCGACGTGCATCGCGGGCCGTGCCAGACCTGCGGTGCAGGCGAAGGTGGCGCGTTTCTCGACGATAGTCTGCACGGGTTCCAGGCGCGTCTGCCGGAGCTGTTCGCGCGCCTGCCGCACGACCAGCGACTCGATGAGATGTCGATCCCGGTCGCAGGCGCTCACCACCATGGCCAGCGATCCGGACGGACCGCCCAGCCGCGACCGGTCGAAGGCGAACTGCGCCGGCGCCTCGCCGCTGCAGCGCAGCGCGACCATCGGTGCGTCCAGGGGCATGGCGCCCGACAGGTAGACCGTGGCGATGGCCTCGAAGCGCAATGCCTCGGCGGCAGCGGCCCATGCGGCTGCGACCTCGCGGTCGTCCGTTCGCCAGCCGCAGCCGTCGTCGAGCGCGGCACGCACGAGGCGCGACGCATCCTGTGCGCCGACGGCCAGCACCACCCGGTCGAAGATGGCCTCGTCGATTCGCCAGCGACCCGGGGGGGCGGGCCTGAGCTCGCGCACCCTCTGGCCACCCTGGAGGTCGACGCCGCGGCGAGACAGCCAGTCCCAGGCGGCGTCTGGGAACAGGCGGCCGAGGTCCGTGCGGGGCAGCAGCAGATCGGCGCTGCCCGCTTCGCCGAAGAGCGCATCCTCGAGCACGCGCAGGAAGACGCGGCCGCTCGCCCTGTCCATGGGCGTGTTCAGCGCCGACACGCACAGCGGCTCGATCAGTTCCTGCACGATGCGCGGCGTGAGTCCCGCGCACAGGTCGGCCACCGTGACCTGCGCGTCGCAGCGAAAGCGCCTGCCGCGCCACCGCATCGCCACGCGCACCAGCGCGGCCTTGTCGCGCAGGGCCCAGCCGCGAGCCATGGCGATTCCGGCGAGCAGGTCGAACGGCGGCCGCCAGGCAGGCAGCGCCAGGCCCGATCCGTCGGCGAAGCGCAGCGACAGCGGCAGTCGCAGCAGTGCCGCGTCGGGATCGACGCCGACCCTGCGCATCATCGCCAGCGTTTCGCGATAGGCGCCGACCAGGATGTGCTGGCCGTTGTCGAACGGCGGACCTCCGTCGGGATCGTCGACGCGCCGCGCACGGCCGCCGGGCGTGCGCGAGGCCTCGAAGACGCTGACCTCGTGGCCGGCGCCGACGGCTTCGACCGCGCACGCGAGTCCCGACCATCCGGCGCCGACGATCGCGATCTTCATGCGGGTGCGCGCATGCGAGAGGAGGCGTCGCGTGGTCGCGACCGCTCAGACACGGCCGAGCGCCTGGACGCGCCAGGCGAGCCAGAGCTTGCGCACCGGCGTCAGGCTCACGCGCTGGCTGAGCACCTGGAAACCGTCGCGCTCGATCTCCCGCAGCAGGGTGCGGTAGATGCTGGCCATCATCAGTCCCGGCTTCTGGCTGCGCCGGTCGACGGCCGGCAGCAGCGCCAGCGCCTCGTCGTAGGTCCGGTGCGCCCGCTCGGCCTGGAAGCGCATCAGCGCGACGAAACGTTCCGAGTGCACCCGGTTGAGGATTTCGTGCGCCTTTACGTCGAACTGCTGCAGTTCGTTGACGGGCAGGTAGATCCGGCCGCGCAGCGCGTCCTCGCCGACATCGCGAATGATGTTGGTGAACTGCAGTGCGAGCCCCAGCTTGTGCGCATAGGCCGTGGTCTGCGGATCGGACTGCCCGAAGATCCCGGCCGCGACTTCGCCGACGACGCCGGCGACCAGGTGGCAATAGCGCTGCAGGCCCGGGAAGTCCAGGTAGCGTGTCTGATCGAGGTCCATCTGGCAGCCGTCGATGACCTGCAGCAGTTGGTGCGCCTCGATGCCGTGCTCGCGTGCGAGCGGCATCAGCGCCTGCATCACCGGGTGGTGCGGCTGTCCGGCGAAGGCCTGGGCGACCTCGCTGCGCCACCAGGCCAGCTTGGTCGCCGCCACGCCGGGGTCGCGCACCTCGTCGACCACGTCGTCGACCTCCCGGCAGAACGCGTAGAACGCGGTGATGGCGGCGCGGCGCGGCTTGGGGAGGAACAGGAACGCGTAATAGAAGCTGCTGCCCGAAGCAGCCGCCTTGTCCTGCACATACTGATCCGGGTTCATCGAGGACAGCGGTTTCGCTTCGTTTTCATGCGCCAGATTGTCTCCGCATCCGCAGCGCCCGCCATGCCAGGCGCGGCGCATCGGTGACTCCCAGGGTGGGGCGATGCGAGTAGGTGTCGAAACGCTGCGCCTCGATCCTGTCGAGGATGCGCAGGCCGCCCTGGACGACCAGACGCAGCTCCCAGCCGATCCGGCCCGGCAGGCGATGGACGAGCGGTGCACCGCGAGCCATCAGTGCGCGGGCCCAGGCGACCTCGTCGGCGATCAGCGCGAGCGCGCGTGCCGAGGGCGCTTCGGCGCCGGGCGTGCAGCACCGTTCGACGTCTTCCCGCGCCAGCCCGTGGGCCGCCAGGTCGGCCAGCGGCAAGTAGAGGCGGCCGCGCGGCAGGTCGACGCTCGGGTCCTGCCAGAAGTTGATCAGCTGCAGCGCGCTGCAGATCGCGTCGCTCTGCCCGAGCGAGCGAGCGTCGGCCGCGCCGTAGAGATGCAGCAGCAGCCGGCCGACCGGATTCGCCGACCGGGCGCAGTAGTCGAGCAGTTCTGCCCGGTCGCGGTAGGCCCCGCCGTCGCGCGTCTTGCGGATGTCCTGCATGAAGGCCGACAGCAGATCCGCGAGCAGTGCCTCGGGCAGGCCGAAATCGGCGATCGCACCTGCCAGCGGGCCGAAGACGTCCGGCCAGCGTGCGGACGCGGACCGGCCGGCGGCGACCGAAGCCAGGTCAGCGCGATAGGCGATCAGGTCGGACAGGCGCGTTTCGGCCGTTGCATCGCCCTCGACGGCGATGTCGTCGGCGGTCCGGGCGAAGCCGTAGATGGCGACGATCGGCCGGCGCAGGCGCGGCGGGCAGAGCCAGGAAGCGACGGGGAAGTTCTCGTAGTGTTCGGGCACGGCGGCGATTGTCCGCGAGCGCCAGACCGGCCGCCGGCACTATGCTCGCGGCTCCGCCACGCTGAACCCGACGTATGAATTCTTCTGCGAACCCGCCCAAGAGCGCGGGCCTGATGGTTGCCGCGCTCGGCGTGGTGTTCGGCGACATCGGCACATCGCCGCTGTACGCGTTCAAGGAAACCCTGAATCCCGAGCACGGCGTGGCCTTCACCCCGCAAGCCGTGCTCGGCATGCTTTCGCTGATCTTCTGGGGCCTGATGTTCGTCGTCACGCTCAAGTACGTGGTGTTCGTGCTGCGCGCCGACCACGACGGCGAAGGCGGCATCCTGGCGCTCCAGGCGCTCGCGCGCCGGGCGATGGACGGCCCGGACACGCCGCGCTGGGCCTGGTCGCTGCTCGGCATGCTGGGGCTGGTCGGCGCGGCGATGTTCTACGGCGACAGTCTCATCACGCCGGCCATCTCGGTGCTGTCGGCCGTCGAAGGCATGGAGGTGCTCAATCCCGGTCTGGAGCGCTTCGTGATCCCGATCACCGTGGTCATCCTCGTGCTGCTCTTCGTGGTCCAGCGCAAGGGGACGGCAGTGGTCGGCAAGGTGTTCGGGCCGGTGATGGTGCTGTGGTTCGGACTGCTGGCCGTGGGCGGTGCATGGCAGATCTGGCAGCAGCCGCAGGTGCTCGCGGCGCTCGACCCGCGGCACGCGTTCGGCTTCCTGTTCACGCACCGCGCGCAGGCGCTGCCGGTGCTGGGCGCGGTGTTCCTCGCCTTCACCGGCGGCGAGGCGCTGTATGCGGACATGGGCCATTTCGGCGCGCGCCCGATCCGGTTGGCGTGGACGTTCGTCGCGTTGCCGGGGCTGGTGCTCAACTACTTCGGGCAAGGCGCGCTGGTGCTGGGCGATCCCGAAGCCATCGACAACCCGTTCTTCCGCCTGTTCCCGTCCTGGGGCGTGCTGCCGATGGTCGTGCTGGCCGCGATGGCCACGGTGATCGCGTCGCAGGCGGTGATCTCGGGCGCGTTCTCGCTCACGGCGCAGGCGATGCGCATGGGCTACCTGCCGAGGATGCGCGTGGTGCAGACCTCGGACGACGCGATCGGGCAGATCTACGTGCCCGCGATCAACTGGACCCTGATGGTGGGCGTGCTGCTGCTGGTGCTGGGGTTTCGCAGTTCGAGCGCGCTGTCGGCCGCCTACGGGATCGCGGTGTCGATCACGATGGTCACCACGACGCTGCTGGCCGGCGTGGTGGCGTACGGGCTGTGGCGCTGGAACCGCGTCGCGGTGGTGGTCGGCGTCGTGCTGTTCTCGATCGTCGACCTGACCTTCGTCTTCGCGAACAGCCTGAAGGTGGCGCAGGGAGGCTGGCTGACGCTGGCGGTCGCCGCGCTGGTGATGGTGGTCTTCACGACCTGGGCCAAGGGGCGCGGCATCGGGCTGGAGATCGCCGCCGCCGAGCGGCTGCCCCTGAAGCCGTTCATCGAATCGCTCGCCGTCCACATGCCGCACCGGGTCCGCGGCATGGCGGTGTTCCCGAACGGCGACGTCGACACGGTGCCGTACGCGCTGCTGCACAACCTCAAGCACAACCAGGTGCTGCACGACCTGGTGGTCCTGCTCAAGGTGCTGCCCTGCGACACGCCGCGCGTGGATGCCGCGCACCGCATCGAATCCGAAGCGCTGGGCAACGGCGTCTGGACCGTGGTCGCGCGGCATGGCTTCGTCGAACGTCCGGACGTGCCGGAATTCATCCGCACCTTCGCAGGCCAGCGCGGTCTCGCATGCGAGGCGATGTCGACGTCGTACTTCACGTCGCGCGCCTCGGTCGTCGTCGGCCATCTGCCGCGGATGAACCCGCTGCGGCAGGCGCTCTTCATCTGGATGCAGCGCAACGCGAGCCGCGCTTCGGACTATTTCCACCTGCCGGGCAACCGCGTGGTCGAACTCGGCCAGCGCACCTGAATGCAGCCGCGACGCCTCGCATCAATTGACACCATTTCTGCTTTCCCATAAATTACTAACCGCCTGGTCAGTAATTTGCCGCAAGTTTCCCGAGGTCGTTGTCATGTCCGCGTTGCGTTTCGTCCGCGCCTTCCCCGTCCGCCGCGGCTTCGTCGCTCATTCGACCTTTTTCCCGTTCTCGAAGACCGGCGGCTTGCTGGCGATGCTCGCAGCGCTCGGGGTCGGCGGCTGCTCCCGGCCCGCGCCGCCCGAGGAACCAGTGCGAGCCGTCAAGGTCCAGGCGATCGGGGTGAGCGCCTTCGATACGGCGCCGGAGTTCTCGGGCGAGGTCCGTGCGCGCGTCGAGTCGCAACTCGGCTTCAGGGTCGCCGGCAAGATCCTGCGACGCCAGGCCGGCCTCGGCCAGCACGTGAAGGCCGGCGACGTGCTGGCGCAACTCGATCCGCAGGACTACCGGCTCGCCGCCGACGCATCGCGCGCGCAGCAGGCGTCGGCGACGACCAGTCGCGATCTCGCGGCAGCCGACCTCAAGCGCTATCGCGAGCTGCGCGAGCAGAACTTCATCAGCGGGGCCGAACTGGAGCGCCGTGAATCCACCTTCAAGTCCGCGCAGGCGCAGTTCCAGCAGGCGCAGGCGCAGCTGGCTTCGCAGGGGAACCAGGCCAGCTACACGAATCTGGTAGCCGACGCGGCGGGCATCGTCACCTCGATCGATGCCGAACCGGGTCAGGTGGTGTCCGCCGGCAGCCCGGTGATCCGCCTCGCGCAGGACGGGTCGCGCGACGTCGTCTTCTCGGTGCCCGAGGACCGCGCCGCACTTGTTCGCCCGGGTTCGGCCGTGACGGTGCGCGGATGGTCCGGCGGCAGCGTCATGAAAGGCGTGGTGCGCGAAGTCGCCGGCAGCGCCGATCCGGTGACCCGAACCTACGTCGTCAAGGTCGCGATCGACCCGGCGACCGCGCCGGCCCTGGGTTCGACCGTCTATGCGAACCCCGAGGCGCTGTCGCGCACCGGTACGCCGGTGATCAAGCTGCCGACCAGCGCCCTGCGCCAGGAAGGCTCGGGCAGCGCGGTCTGGGTGCTCGACAAGGAGGCGATGACGATCCGTTCGCGGCCGGTCCAGGTCGCCACCGCGGACGGCAACCAGGCGGTGATCGCCTCGGGCCTCCAGCCGGGCGAGCTGGTCGTCGTGGCTGGCGTGCACGTGCTGTCGGCAGGGCAGAAGGTGTCGATCTTCCAGGACCGGACGACGCCCGCGGCGCCCGCATCCGCGGCCGCGCGGTGAGGGCGCCGCGATGAGCACCACGCCGCCGGAGCAGCCGGAGCCGGGCCGACGCGGCTTCAACCTGTCGAAATGGGCGCTCGACCATGCGGCGCTCACGCGCTACCTGATGGTCGCGTTCATGGTGCTCGGCTTCGCCGCCTACTTCCAGCTCGGCCAGGACGAGGACCCGCCGTTCACCTTCCGCGTGATGGCGGTGCGCACGCTGTGGCCGGGCGCGACCGCGCAGCAGGTGGCCGAGCAGGTGACCGACAAGCTGGAGCGCACGCTGCAGGAGGTGCCCTACGCCTATCGCATCCGCAGCTATTCCAAGCCCGGAGAGTCGCAGATCATCTTCGAGATCAAGGACTCGTCGAAGGCCAGCGAGGTGGCCGGCGTCTGGTACACGGTGCGCAAGAAGATCGGCGATATCCGAGCGACGCTGCCGGGCGGCGTCCTGGGTCCGTTCTTCAACGACGAGTTCGGCGACGTCTACGGCGTCATCTACGCGCTCGAGACCGAGGGTTTCAGCCAGGCCGAGATCAAGACCTTCGCCGACCAGGTCCGCCAGGGTCTGCTGCGCGTGAAGGACGTCGCCAAGGTCGAGCAGTTCGGGCTGCAGGACGAGAAGATCTACATCGAGGTGTCACAGAAGCGGGTCGCGCAGCTCGGGCTCGACTTCAATGCCGTGCTCCAGCAGATCGGGGCGCAGAACGCGGTCGAGAGCGCCGGCACGATCCAGTCGCCGCTGGACGTCGTGCAGGTGCGCGTCGCCGGGCAGTTCACCAGCGTCGAGCAGCTGCGCGCGATGCCCATCCGCGGCAGTTCGGGCAACCAGCTGCGCCTGGGCGACATCGCCGACATCCGCCGCGGCCTGGTCGATCCGCCCGTCACCAAGGTCCGCCACCAGGGTCGCGAGGTGGTCGCGCTCGGCGTCTCGATGGCCAAGGGCGGCGACATCATCGCGCTGGGCAAGGCGCTGCGGGTGGCGGTGGCCGAGATCGGGCGCGGCCTGCCGGCGGGGGCGAGCCTCGTGCAGGTGCAGGACCAGCCGGTGGCCGTGGCGACCTCGGTCGACGAGTTCATCCACGTGCTGATCGAGGCCGTCGCCATCGTGCTGGCGGTGAGCTTCGTCGCGCTGGGGTTGCACAAGGGCGGGCGCCTGGGCTGGCACATCGACGTCCGGCCGGGCCTGGTGGTGGCGATCACCATTCCGCTGGTGCTCGCCGTGACCTTCCTGGCGATGAACTACTTCGGCATCGGACTGCACAAGGTGTCGCTCGGCTCGCTGATCATCGCGCTCGGTTTGCTGGTCGACGACGCCATCATCGCGGTCGAGATGATGGTCCGGAAGATGGAGGAGGGCTACGACAAGGTGCGCGCGGCCACCTTCGCCTACGACGTCACCGCCAAGCCGATGCTCACCGGCACGCTGATCACGGCCGCCGGCTTCCTGCCGATCGGCCTCGCGAAATCGGTGACCGGCGAATACACCTTCGCGATCTTCGCGGTCACGGTGATCGCGCTGGTCCTGTCGTGGATCGTGTCGGTCTACTTCGTGCCGTATCTCGGCACGCTGCTGCTCCGGGTGAAGCCCCACGACCCGGACGCGCCGCCGCACGAGATGTTCGACTCGCGCTTCTACAACGGCTTCCGGCGCACCGTCGACTGGTGCATCGCGCATCGCTGGCTGACCATCGGCGCGACCGTCGCGATTTTCGGGCTGGGCATCGTCGGCATGGGCCGGGTGCAGCAGCAGTTCTTCCCGGACTCGAGCCGCCCGGAGATCATGGTCGAGCTGTGGCTGCCCGAGGGCACGTCGTTCGCGGCCAACGAGGAAGTCACCCGGCGGGTCGAGCAGCGGCTCATGACCGAAGGCGCCGTCGCGACCGTGAGCACCTGGGTGGGCAACGGCGTGCCGCGCTTCTACCTGCCGCTCGACCAGATCTTCCCGCAGAGCAACGTGTCGCAGATGATCGTGCTGGCGAAGGACCTCAGGCAGCGCGAGGTGTTGCGAAAGCGCCTGCCGGAAATCCTGGCCCAGGAGTTCCCGGAGGTCCGTGGTCGCGCGAAGCTCCTGCCCAACGGGCCTCCGGTGGCGTATCCGGTGCAGTTCCGCGTGATCGGCACCGACCCGGCCGAGTTGCGCCTGCGTGCCGACGAGGTCAAGGCCGCGATGCGTGCCAACGACAGCCTGCGCGGCGTGAACGACAACTGGAACGAGTCGGTCAAGGTGGTGCGCCTGGAGGTCGACCAGGCCAAGGCGCGTGCGCTGGGCGTCACCAGCCAGACCATCGCGCAGGCCGCCCGCACCATGTTCAGCGGCACGACGGTCGGGCAGTACCGCGAGAACGACCGGCTGATCGACATCGTGCTGCGACAGGCGCCGGACGAGCGCGAAGCCATCTCAGACATCGGCAACGCCTACCTGCCGACGGCGTCCGGCCGGTCGATCCCGTTGACGCAGATCGCCCGCCCGGTCTTCACCTGGGAGCCCGGCGTGATGTGGCGCCAGAACCGGGACTACGCCATCACGGTGCAGGGCGATCTCGCCGAGGGCCTGCAGGGCGCGACGGTGACGTCGCAACTTCTTCCCAAGCTGCGCGAGATCGAGCGCCGTTGGCACGCCGAGGGCGCCGGTGCCTATCGCATCGAGGTGGCCGGCGCCGTGGAGGAGAGCAGCAAGGGGTCGACGTCGATCGTCGCGGGCGTGCCGATCATGCTGTTCCTCGTCTTCACGCTGCTCATGCTGCAACTGCACAGTTTCAGCCGCGCGCTCCTGGTCTTCATGACCGGGCCGCTGGGGATCGCCGGCGTCGCCGCGGCGCTGCTCCTGCTGGACCGGCCGTTCGGCTTCGTCGCCCTGCTCGGCGTGATCGCGCTCATGGGCATGATCCAGCGCAATTCCGTGATCCTGATCGACCAGATCGAGAGCGACCGCGCCGCCGGCGTACCCGCCTGGGATGCGATCGTCGAGTCGGCGGTGCGGCGTCTGCGGCCGATCGTGCTGACGGCGGCAGCCGCCGTGCTGGCGATGATCCCGCTGTCGCGCAGCGTCTTCTGGGGCCCGATGGCGGTGGCGATCATGGGCGGGCTCGTCGTCGCCACGGTCCTGACGCTGCTGGCGCTGCCGGCGATGTACGCGGCGGCTTTTCGCGTGCGGCGCTAGTGGCGGGCCCAGTCTCTGTGCTCGCCGCTGCGGAAATCGCCGTTTCAACGTGCGTAAAATCCGCAGCGTGCGACCGTGGCGTAATTGGTAGCCGCAACAGGTTTAGGTCCTGTCGAGCGCAAGCTTGTGCCAGTTCGAGTCTGGCCGGTCGCACCACTCCTTCTGAACGTCGTTGGCTGCGCCGCCGGCCCGGGCGGACAGCGGCATCGATCGTGAAAGCCGATTCGCGTCGAACTCACCGCAACCCTGAGTTCATACGGACACTTCGACCATGAATATCGTTTTTAATGTCAATCCGCTGGGCCTCGAAGGCCTGGGTGTGACGGTCGTGTCGATGGTGCGCAACTGTTCGGACAGCTCTCGGCTGATGCTGAATTTCCTGTGTTCGGAACTGTCCGCCGCCGACAAGTCGAACATCGTCAGGTTGCTGGCCGAATGCGGCTTCCGCGGCCAGACCCACTTCATCGACTTCGATGCCCAGAAGGAATTCGGCAGCCTGCGCCCTCTGCATGGCGACTGGACCGCCTATGGCCGCCTGCTGATTCCCGACGTCATCACGGCCGACCGCGTCCTGTATCTGGATGCCGACCTGTCCGTCAATCTCGATGTCCTGGACGTCGAGAAGACGGTCGATCTGGACGGTCACTTTCTCGCGGCGGTGGCCGGATCGACCCTGAAGTGGGCGCTGGACGGCGAATTCCTGAAGAAGAGTGCGGGGATGGACGACGACATGCCGTATTTCAATTCCGGCGTGGTCTATTTCAACGTGAAGGCCTGCCGCGAGCATGCTGCGGCCACGGCGTGGCGCGCCTTCGCCGCCGCCAACAGGGACGGCCTGGTATCGCACGACCAGACGGTGCTCAACGCCTATGTGAAAGGCGATTTCGTCCATCTGGAGTCGCGCTACAACGTGCCGTGGATCGCCGGCAAGGACGCACTGGAGCCGACCGAGAACGCGATCGTGCATTACATCGGAGCGCCCAAACCCTGGGACCTGGGCGGACGTCTGCTGCATCGCGGCCAGGCGCACTGGGCACGTCATCAATCCTCGTTCTGGAACGATGCCTACAGCAAATTGACGCTCGACAAGATCCGTCGCACCTGGAAGATCCGCCGGTCGATCGCCAAGGTCGTGCTGTGGCGTTTCAAGGCCGCCGGCTAGCAGATCCCGGTCGCGCGTCCTGGCATGCGACCGCATTGAATGCACCACCGGAGCGGCCGTCCGGACCCTGCACGAGACAGGATGACCTCAACTCTATAATCGTAGGCTCCGGGTCGTGTGGCCGTTCGTCCAGCAGGCATGCCGCGGCTGCATGCCATCCGCAACACATCGAGTTTGCGCATCGCTGTCATCCCCCACAGCAACCCCCTAATCCTTGAGGAAACAGAATGACCGTCAACGTTGAAACCCTCGACAAGCTCGAGCGCAAGATCACCCTGACCCTGCCGGTCGGCATCATCCAGTCGGAAGTGGACTCCCGGCTCAAGAAGCTGGCTCGTACCGTCAAGATGGACGGCTTCCGCCCCGGCAAGGTGCCGATGAACGTGGTGAGCCAGCGTTACGGCTATTCGGTTCATTTC
>JAKONL010000266.1 GCA_022701965.1 Burkholderiaceae bacterium
CAGCCACGCGGCCGCGACCGGCTCGCTCGGCGCGCTCGCCGGCGTCGTCGCGAGCAACGCGAGGCCGATCTGCCGTGCCCGGCGCAGGTGATGGACGCTCAAGGTCGATGCCGCCACCCCGTTGCGCCAGAGCGCTTCGGCGACCCACCATGCAGCCAGCAGCAGAGCGTTCGCCTGCCGCGGCCAGCCGGCGGCGAGCATGTCTTCCAGTTCGTCTACGTCGAGTCCGTCGCCGGCGAGGTCACGACTGGCGACGGCTTCTTCGGCGAACATCAGGCGCCACGTCGCGGACGTGCCGCGAAGCCCCTCGTCGAACCAGCCGGGATCGATGGCACCCTGGAAGACATTCGCTGCGCGCGCCGGAGTGGTCATGGCGTGATCAGTACTGCGACAGTTCGAGGTCGTCGTCCGTGTCGACCGGGGGCATGAACTGCTTGCGCATGATGAACCCGCAGATCATCAGCGCCGTGATGATGCCGAACACGTACGGCCAGCCACCGAACAGCTGGCGCTCCTCGCCGGTCGCCGACGTCTTCGACGATGCGGAGGCGTTCGCGTCGTCGCCGAAGGAACCGTTGGCGTCCTCCTTGGCGTCGGGCCGATAGATCCGCACGAAGCTGATGCTGATCTGCCGCGGATCGGCATCCACGAGCCCGGGCACGCTCGAGGCGACGAGGCGACGGACCTTGTTGGTCAGCATGTCCGTCTCCAGCCCGTCGAGATGCCGGATCAGCACCGCCGCCGACGGCGGCTCCGAGAAGCGACCGTTGCGACGCTCGGGGATGACCACGTTGACCCGGGCGCTGACGACGCCGTCGATGTCGGCCAGCATGGCCTCGATCTGCTGGGAGACCGCGAAGGTCATCCGCGCACGCTCCTCGAGCGGCGACGAGATGAGGCCGTCCTTCGGAAAGATCGTGCCGAAGGACTTGTAGTCAGCGCGCGGCAGGCCGGCCCGGGACGAGAGCCGCGCCGCGCGCGCGAGTTCGGCCGAAGCCACGAAGACCGTCACCCCGTCGCGCTCCAGCTTCTTGCCCGCGGTGATCTCGTAATGGTCCAGGAACGACACGAGCCGATTGGCTTCGGTCTCGCTCAGGCCGCGATGCAGCGGCGACGTGGCGGAGTCGCACCCTCCCAGCACCATCAGCAGGATCGCGGCGCAGATGATCGCGACGATCCGGCTCATCCTCGGGAGGTCGGGCCACCGTGCGGGAGGCACGGGGCACCAGGTGCTGGGGACGACCCTCATCGCTTGCGCAGCTACTGGAGATTCGTCAGACGATCGACGGCCTGTCCGATCTTGCTCGCCATCTTGTTCAGGACGAGGGTCTGCAGATTGAAACGCGCCATGGCGGCCGTGGCGTCGTACATGCGCGAAGGATCACCGGTCGACACGACCTTGACCAGGGCGCTCTCCGCGGACTTCCGCGAAGCGTCGACGCCGTTGAGCATGCGCATGAAGCCACCGGACGACTCGACGCCCGCCCCGCTCTCCACCATGGCATGGAACTCGTCGGCCTCGGTCGCATGCACCGGCGGGCCTGCAGGCGAGGACGCGCCGAGAGTCGGCGATCCCGGCGTGACCGGGACGCCGGGCAGCGACGGAGCTACGCCGTACGAAGGAAGGGACATGGCAGGCGCCTGGTTGGATCAGGATGAAACGGGGAACACATACCGCGGGAGCCCGGCGTCCCGGCGGACCGGGACCGGACTGCGGCACGGGTGCATGCGAAGACGATGCTCAGAACCAGCTCGTGGACACCGGATCGAGCGTGAGGCTCTGCATACCCAGATTCGGGTAGCGCGACGAGTAGCTGTGCGAGATTCCGGACTGGACGGTGCGGAGGAAGTCGGAGTCGAAGCCCGACAACATCTGGAAGATCTGGGACATGAACTGCTTGGCGAGCTCGTCGTCCGAAGGTTGCGCGAGGCTGCCGGAACCCGGGTTCATCAGGCTTTCCGTCCGGTCGATGCTCGCCTGGGTCACCTTGCTCCTGCCGCCGAACCTGTTGGTCTCGTAGAACTGGCCATCCCGTCCGAGGTCGAGAACATTGCCGTCGTCGACCATGTCGTCCATCAGAGGCCCGTAGCCCTCCTCGGTGGTCATCTTTCCCTTGCCGGACATCATGTTGCTCATGAGCACGCCCTTGGCACCGTTGGTGACCATGACGTCGGAAAGCATCGTCGAATCCGTTCCGTTGTTGGACGGCTTCATGTTCATGGTGATGACGGTGTTGTCGGGAAGCGTGAAGGTCGTGCGAGCCTTGACGTCGAATGCGCGATGGCTCTTTCCGTCCGCATCGGCCTGATCGACATGGGGGTCTCCCCAGACCGTCGTCTTCTTCCCGTCGGGACCGACGATCTCCAGCTTTCCGCCGTCCTTCTCGCTCTGGCCGAAACCCGTGATTCGGTAGCCCCCGGGCGTGGTGATCTCCGTGGAGTCGTCGCCTTGCTTGACGGACATCTCCTTCCGGGACGCTTCGCTGGCCCAGAGATCCATGCCGGAGGCGCGGACGTTGCCGTCGGCGCCACCCTGACGAAGCACGGGCATGCCGTTCATCAGGGCCTGGGCGACTTGTCGTTGGGCGAATGCGGGACTGTTGATTGACATGATGCGGGTCGTCTGAATGGGTGGGGACTTCAGAATTGAATGGTCGAGGCGTTCTTCTCATTCACCGACATGCGGTTCTTCCGCTCCTCGCCGTCGAGCTGGCTGAGCTTCGATTTCTTGTCCTTGTCGATCTTGTTGAGTTCGGCCGCGGTGATTTCCATTTCGGATTGGAAATTAGCGCCTTGAATCGCCGCCTGCCCGGCCTCGCCGGCCTTGCTCATCGACAGATTCTTGGCCAGACCCATTCCGGTCGCGCCGCCGAACAAGGATCCCAACATTGAAGAAAGTGCCATAACCACCTCGAAGTTTGTCCAGTAAGCTTCTTCGATATCGGCTTCTGGAATTGATTAAAGAATTTTCGGATCGCGTCCAAATCCTGTTGGCATGCGATCGATCCATCCACTTGTCTTTTGCAGCCGTCCGCAATCAGGAACTCGGACAGTTCCTATTCGCGACCGGCTCGCCGATCTCAATAATCGTCACGCAACAGAACTCGAAAACCTGAAAGAGCATGACCCTGCCCTTGCTATCTCGAACGTGCCGGCCAGCGTCGATAGGAACCCGTCGAACAGTCGTCCGCGACCCTTTCAGAACGTGATGGCGCTGCCCTGCGACTTGGAACCCGATGGCGACGCATCGATGCCCGCGTTGACGCCAGTCGCCGCCGCATCGACCGCAAGATTGGCGATCGCGCCGCCCGGAATCAGATTCGCGGCTCCCTGGATGGCTGGCGCCGCAGCTGCCAGCGCACCGCCGATCACCGGAATGGCATTCAAAAGTCCGCCGAGCCCGCCACCGATACCTGGTAAACCAGCCATGTATTTCTCCCTTGGATAATTCGATTCGATTCGTTGAATTCACTGGTCGGCAATTGCTTTCAGCGCAATGGCTCAACTGCGTCGAATCGTAAGATCGACAACGAAAAATGACGCTTCGGACTGCTCCGAAACGCCATTCACAAAGTATTAGGTCGATTCACTTCACCATTGCAGTGAAGTAATTGGCATTCAGCGACGCGACGGAATTCCCAATAAATCGCACAACTCTGTCAGCGTGGCGACCGTTGCCTGCGGTCGTGCGTCGGATGGCCATGCGAATGCCGGGTCCTGGCGGATTTCGCGGACGAGCCACGCCGCCTGCATTCCCGCGCCACGTGCGCCGACGACGTCGAGCGCCGCGTCGTCGCCGACATGAAGCACGGCGGAGGCTGCGACATCCACCGAAGCTGCGGCAGCTTCGAAAATCGCGCGATGCGGTTTGCCGGTACCAAATTGCTGTGCGCTGAATCCGGCGCGAAACCAACGGTCCACGCCGGTCCGGCGAAGGTCGGCGTTGCCGTTGGAGATCGCGACCAGCGGATAGCGCGCGCTCAGGGCCTCGAGCGCGGGCAGTGCGTCGTCGTAGAACACCACCTTCTGGCGTGCATCGAAGAACACGTCGAACGCCGCTTCGGCGAGGGCCGGATCCTCGCCGCTGCGGCGCAGCGCGGCCCTGATCGATTCGCGCCGGAGCGCGCTCATGTCGTGTGCCAGATCGGACCGCTCGCGCGCGGTGGCTTCGCGCAGTTCGCGCAGGACGCCGGGCGTCAGCAGCAGGTCGGCCGTACGCGGCGCGGCCCGCAGCAGCCAGGCGTGCAGGGCGATCTCGGCGCGCTCGATGGTCGGCCAGACTGGCCACAACGTGTCGTCGAGGTCGAGGGAAATGGCTTCGATGCGCGGTACGTCCAGAGGCATGCGCCAGAATACCCCATGCCTTCCCAAGCCCCGTCCGGCCCCAGCGCGCCGTCCCCATCCGCCATCGCGGAACGCACCGTCATCCTCTGGTGCAACCTCGGTTCTCCCGACGCCCCGACCGCCGCCGCCGTGCGTCCCTATCTCTCGCAATTCCTCCACGACCACCGCGTCGTCGAGATCCCGCGCGCGATCTGGTGCCTGATCCTGCACGGCATCATCCTGCGGGTGCGGCCGGCCAAGTCGGCAGCCAAGTACGCGAGCATCTGGCTGCCCGAAGGCTCGCCACTGAAAGTCTGGACCGAGAAGCAGGCGAGGCTGCTCTCGGGCTGGCTCGGCGAACGCGGCCATCGTGTCCGGGTCCGTCACGCGATGCGCTATGCCAATCCGTCCATCGCCTCCCAACTCGACGCCGCGATGGCCGAAGGCGCGGCACGGGTGCTGGTGCTGCAGGCCTATCCGCAGTATTCGGCGACCACCACGGCGAGCGTGATCGACGCCGTCGCGAAATGGACCCGCACGCAGCGCAGCCTGCCCGAACTGCGTTTCGTCAATGAATTCCACGAAGACCCGCTCTACATCGACGCACTGGCGCAGAGCGTCTCGACCTACTGGAAAGAGCACGGCCGCCCCGACCGGCTGCTGATGAGCTTCCACGGCATTCCGGAGCGCAACATCCGCCTGGGCGACCCGTACCAGTCGCAATGCCTGCGGACCGCGCAATTGCTCGGCGCGCGCCTCGGCCTGACGGAGGCGCAGTACACGGTGACTTTCCAGTCGCGCTTCGGCCGCGCCAAGTGGCTCGAGCCCTACACCGAGCCGACGCTGCGCGCCATGGGCGCCGCCGGCGTCGGCCGGGTCGACGTGATGTGCCCGGGCTTTCCTGCCGACTGCCTGGAGACGCTCGAAGAGATCTCGATGGAAGCGCGCGAGGCCTTCCTGCACGCGGGCGGCAAGACCTTCAATTTCATCCCTTGCCTGAACGACAGCCCGGCCTGGATCACCGCGCTGGCCGGCATCGCCGAACGCCATCTTGCCGGCTGGCCGACCCGGCCCGCGCATACCGCATCGCCTTAGTACCTGAATCCTCGTGGCACATGCTCCGCGCATGTGGCTACGACGTATGGCGTACAGGCGCTTGCCAGCCCCGGCACCCGTCTGTACATTGCATTTTTTGAGGGCCTGCAATGTCTGTCGACACCGTCTCGAATTCTTCGCCACCCGTCCCACCGTCCTCCCTTCCTCCCCCGTTCGATCCGATCGCCACTGCACCACCCGCCGCGACGCCCGCCGCGGACGGACCGGCCGTCGTCTCCGTCTCGCTCTCTCCGCTCTACAACCCCCCGCGGGCCGCGTCCCAGCCATCGCCGCAACCGCCGCGGCACATCCGGCTGACTTCCCATGCCGGCGGCTTCGGCGCGCTGCCCTTGCAATGGGGCGCTGCGACCGCGACGGAGCGCGGCCCCATCGTGGGCACCACCACCAAGCGCGCGCACCGCAACGTGATCGGAACGCACAGCGGCTCCTACAGCGTCTATCGCGCGCTCGCGGTGGCCTCCGGCGCGCTCAAGCGCGAGCACAAGGCCGACCTCACCAACACCTCGCCGACCGACGCCATCGGCCCCTATCCGCAATGGACCGAACCGGGCCGCATCGTCTCGCTCGATCCGTGGGGCGCGCTGGTGGCCGACGTGTTCTCCACCGAACTCGCGGCCGGCTACGACATCCGCCCGACCATCGCCATCACCAAGGCGCACGTGATCCTGCCGGAGGTGATCGAGGCGCTGCAGAGCGGCCGCCTGCAGGCCGACGGCAAGTTCCTCACCGCCGGCGGCGCCGCGCTGGTGACCAAGGCCGCCATCGAGCCGGTGTGGTATCTCCCCGAGGTGGCGCGGCGCTTCGGCTGCTCCGAGACCGACCTGCGCCGCACGCTGTTCGAGGAGACCGGCGGCATGTACCCGGAACTGGTCACG
>JAKONL010000283.1 GCA_022701965.1 Burkholderiaceae bacterium
GGCCGTGCGACGGCCACGGCCGACCCGTGGGCACCGGCGGGCGCCGAGGCGACGGACCTGGCGGCGGGCCAGCACGCCCCGGGCGGCGTCGGGCTGCCGGGATGGCTGCAAGGCGTGGTCGCACCGCGCACGCTCGCGCTCGCCGCTGCGGCGGTGGTGGTGGCAGGTCTCGCGGTGCTGGCGATCGCGGGCGCCGTCGCCGCGACGGCCGCCGTCGTCCTGCTCGCGCTCGCGCTCGCCTTCTCGCTCTGGCTGGCGCTGCAGAAACGGCGCCGCCGGATGGTCGCCCAGCTGCCCGGCTTCATCGACGGCATGGTGCGACTCCTGACGGTAGGCAACGCCACGCAGGCCGCGTTCCAGCTCTCGGCGCAGGCGTCGCAGCGGCCACTGCGCGAGCCGCTGGAAGACGCCGCCGCCCTGGCGCGCGCTGGCATCGATCTCGACGCCGCGCTGCACCAGACCGCCCGCCATTCGGACATCGAGGAACTCTCGCTGCTCGCCTCGGTGCTGGGCCTGGGCGTGCGCTACGGCGGGCGCACCGACCTGCTGCTCGAGCGCGTCGCCGGCTTCATGCGCGACCGCGAGCAGGCCGAGCAGGAACTGGTCGCGCTGTCGGCCGAGACGCGGCTGTCGGCCTGGATCCTCGGGCTGCTGCCGGTGGCCGTCGCCGGGATGATCGTGATGACCAACGCGCCCTACTTCATGCGCATGTGGCACGACGCCACGGGGCAGCTGATGATCTTCGGCGCGGCCGGCCTGCAGGCGCTGGGCGCGCTGCTCCTCTACCGGCTGGCGAGCCTGCGGTGACTTCGATGACGCCCACGACGCTCGCGATCCTCAGCCTGGCGCTTCTGTCCGCCGCGCTGCTGCTGCTCGCCGCGACGCTGGTCGCCCGCGAACTGCAGCGCCATCGCAGCGACCGCGTGCTGGCGCGCGCGCTCGATCGGCGCGAGCACGACGACGGCGGCGACCCCGCTGCCGGCGGTCTCGCGGACGCGCACCGCCAGCGCGCGGCGTTGCCCGTGCACTGGCTGCAGACGCGCCTGGGCCGCGCGCTGGTCGCCGCCGAGGACCGGCGGTTGATCGACCAGTGCGGGCTGCCGCCGGCGCGCGCGCAGCTCACCTTGCTCGTCGCGCGTTTCGCGCTGGCGCTTTTGCTGCCGCTCATCGGCTGGCTGGCGATCCAGGCCGGCTGGCTGCGGCAGTCCGGCATGCTGGTGGCGGCGGTCGGCTTCACGCTGGGCTTCATGTTCCCGAAGCTGTGGCTCTCGCGCCGCGCGGCGCAGCGGCGCGAGCGCGCGGCCGGGGAACTGCCGCTCCTGGTCGACCTGCTGCGGCTGCTGCAGGGCGTCGGGCTCAGCCTCGACCAGAGCCTGCAGGTCGTGGCGGCCGAATTCACGCACGTGCTCGGGGTGCTGGGCCCGGAAGTCGCGATCGCCAACCGGCAGTACGCGCAGGGCCGCACGCGCGAGCAGTCGCTGCAGCGGCTCGCCACGCTGCACCGCAACGACGACCTCGGGGGACTGGTGTCGCTGCTGGTGCAGGTCGACCGCCACGGTGGCGCGGTGCAGGAGCCGCTCGCGCAATTCGGCGACCGCCTGCGCGAGCTGCGCCGCTCGCAGATGAAGGCGCGCATCGGAAAGATCACCGTGAAGATGACCGGCGTCATGGTGACCACCCTGCTGCCGGCACTGATCGTCGTCGCGGCCGGGCCGGGTTTCCTGGCCGTCGTCCGCTCCCTCGGAGCCATGGCCCCATGAACGCTTACCGAAGCCCTCTTTCTGCGCCGCTGGCCGCAGCGGCGCTCGCGCTGCTGCTGGGCGCCTGCGCCGAAGTCCCGAAAGGCCACTACCCCGGCGCTGCCGGGCAGCAGGCGCAACGCGAGGCCGAACAGGCGCTGCCCGCGGACGGCACCGCTCAGGCCGACGGCCAGGACACCCACCTGCGGCTCATCGCGCAGATGCAGCGCGACGGCCTGTGGTTCGCGTCGCTCGCGCACGTCGACGCGCTGGAGCAGCGCTGGGGCGCCACGCCGTCGTCGACCCGCCTGCGCGCCGACGCGCTGCGCCGCACCGACCAGCCCGAGGCCGCCCGCACGGCGTACGAGAAGCTGGTCGGTACGCCGCTGGAAGCCACCGGTTACCACGGACTCGGCCTGCTCGCCGCCGCCCGGCGCGACGATGCCGAAGCCGTGCGGCTCTTCGAGCTCGCGCGCCGGCGCAACCCGACCGATGCGGCGCTGCTCGGCGACCTCGGCTATGCGCACCTGCGCGCCGGCCGCATCGCCGAGGCCCGTGTGCCGCTGATGCAGGCGATGCAGCTCAAGCCCGACGACCCGCAGGTCCAGGTCAACGTCGCGCTCTATCTGGAGGCCAGCGGCCAGCGCGAACGGGCCGAAGCGCTGATGACCGCCTCCGGGATGCCGCCCGGCACCCGCAACGCGGTGCGCGACGGCGCACTGTCCCTGGGAGCACCGCAATGACGACGAGACTCAGGATCGCGACGGTATTGCTGGCCGCGACGGCCGCCGGCGCGCAGGCGCAGGGCCCGGCGGCACCACCGGCGCCGGACCCGTCGACCGTCCAGGCCGAGGACCGGTCCGCGCGGGTCGGAGACGCGACGCAGCGCCTGCTCGCCCTCCAGCGCGACGGCCGCGCCGCATCGCCGACGCCGCGGCCGATCGCGGGCGACGTGGCGACGATGAGCTACCAGCGCTACCTCGACACCTTCAAGCGGCCCATTCCGGAGCATTTCGGCACCACGGTGCGCAACAACGGCACCGCCCGCCCCGCGCCATGACGACGACGGCGCACGCACCGGGCCGCAGATGTCGCCTCCAGCGCGGCGCCTACGCGGTCGAGTTCGCCGCCGTGTTCCTGGTCCTCTTCGCGCTGGTCTACGCCTGCATCTGCGTCGCGCTGCTGTTCGCCTTCCGGGCCGGCCTGCAGAACGCGGCCGAGGACGGCGCGCGTGCCGCGCTGCGCTACCAGGTCGACATGCCCTCCCGCCTCGCGAACGCCGCGGCCGTCGCGCTGCAGCGCACCCGGGGCTGGCTGCCGGTGACGCCGACGGTGGCGACGCAGGTGTGCCTGGTCGCCACCGGCCAATGCATCGATCCCGCCTGCGGCACCGAATGGGTGCAGCGCTGCCAGGTCGTCGTCACCGTGACGGCCGGCGGCATGCGCCGCGTGCTGCCGGTGCTCGACTTCGCCCTGCCCGACACGCTCGTCGGTCGCGCCACGGTGCTCATGGACGGGCGGTCGCTGTGACCCCAGGCCGCGCGGGCCGACAGCCGCAGCGCGGCATCGCGGCGATCGAATTCGCGCTGGTCTTCATGACGCTGATGTTCGTGCTCTACGGCATCGCCACCTTCGGCGCGGCGCTCTACGTCCAGCAGGCCGTCTCCCGCGCCGCCGAGGACGGCGCGCGTGCCGCGCCGCTGCTGCCGACTCTCATGCTGCCGGCCAGCCAGGCCGCCGCCGTCGAGCAGATCCGTGGCGCGGTGCACGACTCGCTGGCCGGCTCGCTGGTCGCCCCGGCCGCGGCCAGCCTCACGCCGGCCGCGCGGCGCAGCTGGATCGCGAGCCAGGTCACGGTCACTGTCGCGACCACGCTGCCGCTCGTCACCGTCACGGTGAGCTACCCGTACGGCCGCCACCGCGTGCTGCCGTCGATGCCGCTCTTCGACGCGAGCCGCTGGATGCCCGAGGCGCTCACCAGCCGGGCGACGGCGGTGCTGTTTTCCTGACCGGGACCGCTGCATGGCCTCGCGCGTCCCGCCGGCAGTCCGGAATCCATCGCGCCGCCGGCAGCGCGGCTCGATCGTCGTCACCACCGTGATGGCGATGAGCCTGATCGCGATCGTGCTGATGGGCAGCGAACTGGCCTTCCTGTTCCACATGAAGCGCGAATTCCAGAAGACCGCCGATCTGGCCGCGCTTGCGGGCGCGCAGCGGCTGCTGCCCTCCCCGGGCGTCGATGTCTGCGCCAATGCCAAGGCCCAGGCGACGCAGAACGCGGCGCGAAACATGTCGGGCATCGCCCTGTCGACGCTCGAATGCGGCCAGTGGGCCGCCACCCACGCCGGCGAACGCCACTTCGTGGCCGGCGCAGCCGACCCGAACGCGCTGCGCGTGACGATCCGCAGCGCGCCGCCGATGTCGATCCTGCCGTTCTTCAGCGCCTCGCGCGTCATCGGCGTGGAGGCGCTCGCGATGCTGGACGCGCCGGTCGCCGCGATCTCGGTCACGCCGCGCCTCCTGAGGACCAGCGGCGACTCGACGCTCGGCGCGGCGCTCAAGGCCCTGGGACTGAACATCGACGGCAGCATCGTCGCCGGCTACGAAGGACTGGCCACGGTGCCCCTCACGCCGGGCGGACTGCTCTGCGCGATTCCGGGCGGCGCGCTCTGCCCGGCAGCGGGCATCTCGGTCGCGAACCTGAACGCGCTGCTCGACACCGAGATCTCGCTCGGGCAGCTGCTCGACGCGGTGGTCGTCGCCGGCGGGCGCGGCGACCTCGTCGCCACCAACTTCGCGCTGGTCGATGCGGTCAAGGCGCGGCTGGGCGTCGGTGCGCTGACCCTGAGGCTCGGCTCGGCCACCGGCGCGCAGGCGCTGTTCGCGACCATCACGGCGCCGACGAGCCAGGCCGCACTGCAGATGCGGATGAGCGCGCTGGACGTGATCCGCACCGCCGTCGGCGTCGCGAGCGCGGGGCGCGCGGTGGACGTGCCGTCGCTGAACATGTCGCTGCTCGGGCTCGCCAGCGTGACGGCGAAGGCCGGCGTGGTCGAGGCGCCGTCCCTCGCCATCGGGCGCACGGGCATCACGGCCTACAGCGCCCAGCTGCGTACCTTCATTCACGTGCGCAGCGACGACGCGCTGATCGGCGGCCTGCTCGCGCCGCTGGTCAGGCTCAACCTTCCGATCGTGCTGGATGCCGTCGCGGC
>JAKONL010000269.1 GCA_022701965.1 Burkholderiaceae bacterium
AGGCCGGTGAATCCGGCGCCGACCACGGCGACGTCCACCTCGCCGTTCGGCGGCTCCGATTCGGCTCCGGTGAACCGGGGTGCGGTATCGAGCCAGTAGGACATCAGCTTCATCGAGGCGCTTTCAAGGAAGATTCTTCAACCGAGGGATTGATTGGCGAGGGCGAAGAGCCGCAGCTCGGCGACTGCTGGACGAGCCCCGCGCCGCATCGCCACTGCATCGCCGACGCGTGGCAGACCGATCGCCGCCAGCCAGGGCGAAAGACCGCTGCTCTCGGGCACGTCGACCCGCAAGAAAACGCCCTGGCAGCGACCTGCGAGCGTCGCGATCAACGATTGCGCCGCGGCGCGATCCCGGGCGACCACCGGCCCGATCACGATCCCATGGCCGAATCTCCGCAGGCAGGCGTAGCCTCGCGCTCGTCCGTCGGCATCTTCTCTACCGTCGCCATCGCATACGACGATCGCGCCGACGGAGAACAGCGCATCCATCAGCTTCGAACGATCCATGCCGCTGGCGAGCGCGTCGAGCCGCAGCACCGCGGGCCGATCGCCGGCAACCATCGGCCGCACGACGCTTCCTTCCAGGTCGGGCACCGCAGGTGCGGCTCGAAGGATCGCCTGATGCTGGCAGATCTGTCCCTCTTCCTCGAATCCCAATCGCTCGTACAGGCGCAGGCCCTCGGCTGTCGAATTGAGGATCGCGGTACGGCCGGCGGCCGCGCCCAGCAGCGCGTCCATCAGCGCCCGGCCCAGCCCGTGGCCCTGCATCTCCGGCGCGACGATGATCATTCCGAACGATGCGTGCTCGCTTCCATACGGCCACCAGAGCGCCGTGGCGACGAGCCGTTCATCCACTTCCATCGCATGACCGTGGCCGAGCGCGAAAGCGAAGCGCCAGTCCGCCTCACGGTAGGGCCAGGCCAGCGCTGTCGAAAGCAGCGTGGCGGCCGGCAGGTGGTCGGCCCTCAGTGCCGTGATGCGCGGCGCTCCCATGCCCTAGAAATCGGCAACTTGGCCACGGGACGAGGATTCGAAACGCTGCGGGTGGTACGGCCTGGGATCGACGATCGGCGCCACGCCGCTGGCGATGTCGGCGATGAGGTGACCGGCGCCCGGTCCGATGCCGAAGCCGTGCCCGCTGAATCCTGCGGCCAGCACCAGGCCCGGCAGCCCGGGCATCTCGCCGATCCCGGGCACGCCGTCCGGCGTGCTGTCGACGTAGCCGGCCCACGCCGCGGTGACCTTCCTCTCGCCGAGCTGCGGCACCAGCGCGACGGCGCGGTCGTAGGTCAGCGCGACGACCGCGCGGTCGACGGCCGGATCGAGGATGCGCATCCGCTCCATCGGGGTCGGCCGGTCGAGCCGCCAGCGGCCCCAGCCCTCGTGTCCCGATCGCAGCCCTTCGAGCCCACCCGGTGCGAGGTTGCGCCAGCGGCGCTGGAACATCGGCAGGAACTGCGGTGCGAAGCGCAGCAGCTGGGGCGTGGGGTCGACGCGCCCGCGTCCGCTGATCGACAACAGGTAGCCGCCATCGCCGCGTCGCGTCATGGAGACGCGCGACGTGTGGAGCGTCGCCGGCAGCTCGGCGGTACCCGGCGAGACCGCCATCACGGTCTGCCGGATCGCGGCCTGCGGAAAGCGGATGCCGTACTGCCGGCAGAACGAAGAGGCCCAGGCGCCGCCGGCGAGCACCGCGACCCGGGTGCGGATCGTTCCCTTCTCCGTGACGACCGCCGACAGCCGGCCGGCCTCGGTCTCGATGCCGCGCGCGGCGCAGTCCTGGTGCACGGTGCCACCGAGCTTCATGATCGCCCGCGCCACGGCCGGCGCGGCGCGCGACGGATCGGCCGTGCCGTCGGTCGGAGAGAAGACGCCGCCCTTCCAGGGCTTGCCGGTCACGCGTCCGTGTTCGGCGGCCTGGGCGGCCGTCAGCATCTGCGTTTTCACGTCGACGCTGCGGGCGAAGTCGCCCCAGCGCGCCCAGCCAGCGAGCTCCTTCTCGTCGTCGCTCAGGTACAGTAGGCCGCAGCGCTTGAAGCCGGTGTCCTCGCCCGACTCCACGGCGAAGCGTTCCCAGAGGTCGAGGCTCTTCGTCGCCATGGGCAGCTCGCGGGCATCGCGGTTCTGCTGGCGGCACCAGCCCCAGTTGCGACTGGACTGCTCCGCGCCGATGCGGCCTTTCTCGACCAGCGCCACCTTCAGGCCACGTCGGGCGAGATAGTAGGCGGTGAAGGAGCCGATGATGCCGCCGCCGATGACGACGACGTCGGCGTGCGTGGGAAGGTCGGGCGAACTGGCGACGGCGACGAGCGGTGCGGGCATGCGGAAGGTGTCCTTTGACACGAATTCTCTCTACCCTGGTTTGAGTCCGCAATTTACGATTGATGAATCGGACATTAAGCTCACGCTTAAAGCAATCTCCGGAGACCTGGCTTTCTCCCCCGCCGTATCCACCGATGCCGGGTCACCGGCAGAAGCCGCGCCCAACCTGTTCCTCCGAATGAACCTTCCCTCGCTCCTGCTCGCGATCCCGCTGCTGACGGCCACCGTCGCGATGGCCCAGGTCGGGCCGCGCACGGACCGCGCGCAGTGCGCGTCCGAGGAGGGCCTCCTGATGGAGGAGATCGACACCGCGCGCGCGCGGGGACGGATGCTGCAGCGCCGCCAGCTGACGGACCAGCTGGAAGCGCTGCAGGTCCGCTGCGGCTTGCTGCCGCCGGCACAGAGCCGCGAGGCCGCCATCGGCCGGCTGCAGGGCGAGATCCTGGATCTGCGCCGCGAACTGGACCGGGCCGAAACCGAGCTCCGCAAGTTGAGGCAGGGCCTGTGAGCCCCCCGCACCGACCACTGCCGGCGACCTCCCCGTTCGCCGACTGGCTGGGCATCGCCCTGGAGACGCTGGGCGATGGCCACGTGGTCATGCGGATGCAGCCGCGCGAGGAAACCCGCAACCGGCGCGGCGTGGTGCACGGCGGCGTGCTCGCATCACTGCTCGACAGCGCGATGGCCCGCGCCGCCCGCACCGTCGAAGGCGTGAGCGAGCTCGGCGGCACGACCGACCTGCACGTCCAGTTCCTGCGGCCCGCGCTCGGCGAGCTGCGGGCCGAGGCCTGGGTCCGCCACGCGGGCGGCACCCTCGCCTTCTGCCATGCCGAGCTGCGCGACGCCTCGGGCACGCTGGTGTGCACCGGCTCGGCATCGCTGCGGCTGCGCCGGCGGCCTTGCGGGCCGGGCGAGGCCTGATACGGCTCGTTCGGGGCGTGGCCCCGGATCTACGCGCCCGACGCGTTCGCCGCGTCCAGCTTCCGCTCGCATTCGTCCGCCGGCACCGGGCGGCCGAACAGGTAACCCTGGAACAGCGTGCACCCGTGGGTTTCCAGGAACCTCTGCTGCTCGACCGTCTCGATCCCCTCCGCGATCAGTTCGACGCCCAGGCCGCGCGCCATGCCGATGATGGTTTCCACGATCAGCTCGATCCTCGGATCGAGTCCGATGCCGCCGACGAAATAGCGGTCGATCTTGAGCTGGTCGAGCGGCAGCTGGGTCAGATAGGAGAGCGACGAATAGCCGATGCCGAAATCGTCCATCGAGAAGCGGATGCCGACCGATTTCAGGCGCTTCATCTTCTCGATCGTTTCCTCCACATGGCTTTGCAACAGGCTCTCGGTGAGCTCCAGCTTCAGGAGCGTCGGGTCGGCGCCCGACGCGTCGACCACCCGCAGCACGTCGTCGACGAAATCGGCACGCCGGAACTGGCGCGCGCTGACGTTCACCGCGATCTGTACCCGCGAGCGCGACGGCACCGCATGCCAGGCAGCCAGCTGGGCGCAGGCCATCTCGAGCACCTGCAGCCCGAGCGGGACGATCAGTTCGGTGTCCTCGGCGACGCCGATGAATTCGCCCGGCATCACGAGTCCGCGCTGCGGATGACGCCATCGCACCAGCGCCTCGACCGCGTACACGTGCCCGGCCCCGTCGACCTGGGACTGGTAATGGAGGACGAACTCGCGGGCGGCCAGCGCCGCGTTCAGTTCGTTCTCCAGCGCCGAGCGCGCCGCGACGGCGGACTGCATCGCCGGCTCGAAGAAGCGCAGCGCGTTGCCGCCGGACGTCTTGGCGACGTACATGGCGATGTCGGCCTGCTTGAGCAGTTCCTCGATCGATTGCCCGGCGCCGTCGAAGAGCGCGATGCCCAGGCTGCAGGTGCGGTGGTAGGTGGTCGCCGCATCGAGCTGGAACGGCACGTCCAGCGCGGCGATGACGCGTTCGCCGACGGTGCGGGCCTGGTCCCGCGCGACCTCCCGGTCCGCTGCCAGGCCTTCGAGCAGGACGACGAATTCGTCTCCGCCCAGGCGAGCCACGACGTCGCCCGGACGGATGTTCATGCTGATGCGCACCGCGGCCTGCCGCAGCAGCAGGTCGCCCATCGTGTGGCCGAGCGCGTCGTTGAGCATCTTGAAGTGGTCCAGGTCGAGAAACAGCACCGCGCCATGGCCGCCGCCTTCCTCGATGCGCACCGCGCCGGCCATCAGGTCCAGCAGCAGCCGGCGGTTCGGCAGCCCGGTGAGCACGTCGTAGAAGGCCAGCTGCCGGATGTGGCGCGCGGCGAGATCGGCCTGCGTCACGTCCTGGTAGATGTAGACCAGCCCGCCTTCGGGCGTCCGGTTCTTGGCCACGCGGATCACCCGGCCGTCCGGGAGCGTCAGCTCGGCTTCATGGGGATTGCCGTCGACCAGGCGGAACGGATAGCGGCCGGCTTCCTCGCGGATCGCATGGAACGGGCGGTGCGGGCCGGTCAGTCCCGCGGCCCAGGGAAAAAGCTCGAGGAAGGACCGGTTCCACACCAGCATGCGGCCCTGCGCGTCGAGCAGCACGAAGCCGACCTGCATCGCTTCGAGCGCCTGGTCCAGCGTGGCGCGCGAATGGGCGCGTTCGGCGCGCACCGCCCATTGGCGGCGGATGCCGCGATGCAGGAACATCGCGCCGAACAGCGTCGCCAGCGTGAGCACGGCGCCGATGGCAGCGACGAAATCCCGCTCGCGGCGCCAGTCGGTCAGCGCGCTCGACAGCGGGATGCTCGCAGTGACCAGCATCCGCGCCTGCAGCGACGGACGCGCCACGACCACCGCGGGCACGCCGCTCAGCCGCGCGAGCTGCGGGATGTCGACGATCCCGCCGCGCTGCAGGGAAAGCGGCTGCCCTGACGTCCCGCCGCGCGCCGCGACGTGGGAAGGCATGCTCGCCAGGAGCATGCCTTCCGTGCGCTCGAGGGTGACTTCCAGTCCGTTGATGTCGGCGCCCTGCACCAGCACGTTCATCAGCGAGGCGATGTCGACCTCGGCCACGGCCACCATGGAAGCGCCGTCGGGCGAACGCAGCGCCCGGGCGAAATAGATGACCGGACTCGAGCTCGACGGGCTGATCACGGGGTCGCCGAACTTCAGCGAGGAGATCGGCTCGGCCAGCACGGCCTGCAGAAAGCCGTCGGGCAGCGCCATGCGGGCACCGCCGCTGCGACCGCGCTCGCCCGACGCCGCCAGCACGCGGCCGTCGGAGGCGACGATGAACAACTGCTGGACCAGCGGGTTCTGGTCGACGCCGATGTCCATCAGGCGCGCGGTCGTGCGACGCGCAGCGGGGTCGGCGAACTGCGTCTGGGCCGGGACCATCTCGCCCGAACCCGCGAGCAGCACGTCGACGCCGAGCACCGCCCGGTTCAACGCGGCCTGGGCGCCGCCGATGAACCGCGAAGCCTGCTGCTCGACGTTCGCGAGCGCGCGGGCGTAGAGCTCGTAGCCGGCGAAGAAGGCGGTGGCGATGATCAGCACGGACACGCCGACCGCCGCACCGTAGAGCAGCGCCGCGACCCGGCCCGACATGCGACTGCTCACCGGCGTTCCGATGCGCGTGCGCCGACGACGGGTGCGATGGTCGTGTTCCAGATCGCCACGCATTCGGGGCCGCAGCGGTCGACCCATGCGGGGAGCACCTGTTGCTCGAAAAGGGATCGCCGGAGGCGCTGGTCCTCGGCCGACGGGTGGACGACGCGCATGGCGTCGAGTGTGCCAGGGGCGCAAGGCCTCGCGGTCGTGCACGCGCGCTCGAACGTGGACTGGCGCTCGGCCTCGTCCCAGATCGAGGCCTCCAGCACCGGAAGCTGCCGCATCAGCAGCGTCCGCAGCTCTTCCGGCAGCGAGCGCCACACGCCCAGGTTCGCGCCGAACACCGCGAGCCCCCACGAGATCGGCTGGGCATAGACGGTGGTCGCGACCTGCGGCAGGCCGATCGCCGCGCCGGACACGGCTCCCGTGACGGCGCAGTCGACGGCTTTCGAACGCATGCTGGCCGTGACCTCCGAGAACGGAATCAGCACCGGCACGCTACCGACCGCCCGGACGAGGTCCGATTGCGTGGACGACGAGACCCGCGTGCGGCGTCCAGCCAGGTCCTTCAGCCCGCCGAGCGACTCGCGACAGACGACGACCTGCGCCGGATACATGTACACGGCGAGCAGTTCGGTACCGTGCCGTTCCCGCATGAGGCGCGCGAGCGTCGGTCGGAACGCCTCGACCACCTTGCGCAGCGTGCCGACGTCGGATGCCAGCCCGGCCAGATCGGGTGCCGCAAGCTCCGGATACTGCGCCGAGGCCGGCCCGAGCAGCGCGGTGCCGAACGGAACGACGCCCAGGCGTATCAGCGTGAGCATGTCCTGTCCAGGAAAGCCGGCGCGGTCGAACGGAACGATGTCCGCGGCGTAGCGGCCGCCGGTCAGGCGCGCCAGATCACGCGACCAGAACGGTTCCTCGTGCAGCAGGTACTGGCTCACGCCCGCGAGACCTCCGACGACACGCAGGCGGAACGCTTCCCTGGTCGCGGCGGCTTCGCCCGCACGGGCCGTGAACGCCGCGACGAGCAGCAGTGCAGAACCTGCCATGGCCCGAAACGCCCGGCCTGTGAACCGACCCGGGATCGTCGTCATCGTGGGTGCCTTCTTTCGCAATCTCAATCGGTACGCGTTGTCCTACCATCTTGCGTGTCATATCGACCGCACGACGTAAGGAGACGACCCGATGGCGAAAAAAGTCCTGATGCTCCATGGCATCAATCACAACATGTTCGGAAAGCGCGATCCGGCGCAGTACGGCACGATCACCCTCGCGGAGATCGACGCCCGGCTCGCGGCGCTCGGCGAGGAGCTGGGAGCGGAGGTGGAAAGCTTCCAGACCAACAGCGAGGCGGCGATGTGCGAACGCATCCACCAGGCCTTCACCGACGGCGCGGATGCGGTGCTGATCAACGCCGGCGCCTGGACGCACTACAGCTACGGCATCCGCGACGCTCTCGCCATCCTCACCTGCCCCGTGGTCGAGCTGCACATGTCGAACATCCACGCGCGCGAGGCGTTCCGGCACGTATCGGTCTTCGCCGAGATCGTGATGGGCCAGATCTGCGGCTTCGGCGTCGACAGCTACCTGCTCGCGCTGCGGGCGGCGATGTCGGCCGTTCAGAAGCGGTGAAGGACGCCGACCTGCACGCCCTTGACGGACTGCCCGTTCACGTCGGACGCTGACGTGAAGTTCGATTTGAGCGCGCCGGAGCCGGCCAGCCGGAAGCCGGCGTTGGTCGCGTTGCTCAG
>JAKONL010000326.1 GCA_022701965.1 Burkholderiaceae bacterium
GCCGGTCAAGGGCAGCGCAGCAGCGCTGCTCGCGCTTCTTGCGACGATGGAACCCATCGACGAAGAGTTTCCGGATGTCGATGAAGGACTGCTGCCACTCGACGACATCGAGCCATGACGGCTGCCAGGCTTCTGCTCGATACCAACATCCTCTCGCACATGATGCGATACCCGCATGGCGTCGTGGCACGTCGGCTCAAGGCTGCCATCGATCGTGACGCCGACGTCCAGGTCTGTACGAGCGTCATCGTGGATTGCGAGATCGCTTTCGGTCTGGCGCGCAAGCCTTCGACTGCACGAGAGCGTGCTTACGCCGACCTGCAGCAGATCGTTGAAGTTGTGCCTCTCGATGAAGCGGTCGCACGGCATTACGCACGTATCCGCGAGCATCTCGAACGCGGCGGCACGCCCATCGGACCGAACGATCTGCTGATCGCGGCCCATGCGGCGGCCCTGGATGCGATCCTGGTGACCGACAACGAACGCGAATTCGGCCGTGTCCCTGGCCTGCAGGTCGAGAATTGGCTGCGCGACGCCACCGCCCTCTCCTGAACTTCTTTCCTCGAATGACTTCCACCCCTGCGCCATCCACCGCCCCGGGCCTCGTCCTGCGCGGCTTCACCCCGCCCCTGCGCCTCGCCGACTTCGGCCTGATCGCCTTCGACATGGACTCGACCCTGATCGACATCGAATGCATCGACGAGATTGCCGACGCGGTCGGCAAGAAAGCCGAGGTCGCGGCGATCACCGAGGCGACGATGCGCGGCGAGATCAGGGATTTCAAGGAGAGCCTGACGCGGCGCGTCGCGCTGCTCGAAGGCGTGCCGGTAGCGGCATTGCAGGAGGTCTACGACCGGCGGCTGCACCTCAACCCGGGCGCCGAGACGCTCGTCGCGGCCTGCAAGGCCGCGGGCATGAAGGTGTTGCTGGTGTCCGGCGGATTCACCTTCTTCGCCGACCGCGTGAAGGCGCGCCTGGGCATCGATTTCGCGCGCTCCAACCTGCTGGAAGACGCCGGCGGCCGACTCACCGGGAAGATCGTGCGGCAGTCGTGGGGCGACATCTGCGACGGCGCCGAGAAGCGCCGGACGCTGCTGGAGATCGCGTCGCTGATGGGCATCGAGGCCTCCCGGACCATCGCCGTGGGCGACGGCGCCAACGACCTGCCGATGATGGGTGCCGCCGGGCTGTCGGTCGCCTTCCATGCGAAGCCGAAAGTGCGCGAGCAGGCGATGGTGGCGATCGACGAAGGCGGGCTCGATCGTCTGCTGGAAGTGCTGCGCTAGCCTTCGAGGTCGTCGAGCCCGTCGTGGGCGTTGGCGGTCGCCTCGCGACGGGGGCGCTTCTCGCGGCCGGCACCGTCGGGATGCGGTGTCCGGACGCCGTGCTTGGCGAGGATCTCGACGTAGAACTGCTGGCCCGCTTCGGCCACGACGCCGTCGATCAGCCCGGTGATGGCCGACAGGTGAACCGGCTCGGCAGCTTCCTGCGTTGCGCCGAACCGGCAGTCGAAGTCCCAGAAGTCGACGCCTTCCGGCAGGTCGCGGCGGCGCTCGCGCTTGACGTATTTGCGGATCTCGTGCTTGACGGCCTCGACGACCCGGTCCGGGTTCTTGCCTTCGATATGGAGCTGGAATGTCTTTTTCATGGGTGATTCTATGAATCGGCTGCGGCCGGCCGCAGCTACAGTCGACGGCTCGACATCACACAGGGGCAGACATGGCACGCGCGAACGACTGGACAGGCAAGGTGATGGCATTGGTCAACGGCGGCAACCGCGCCGCCGCGATCGCGCAGATCAAGGTCGCGCCGAGCGTGAAGGACCTGAAGGCGCTGCAGACCGTGATGACGCTGTCGCGCCTGTCGGGCAAGTGGAAGGACCTGGACGCGGCGATCGTCGACAACCTGGCGCTGCTGTCGGCGCCGCGCCTCCACCGCTCCCCCTGATCGAGCGTCGCCGGCTGCCTCAGAGCGCCTTGCCCAGGCGGGCGATGCCCTCCTCGATCTTCTCGACGTTGGCCGTCGCGAAGCTCAGACGCAAAGTCGCGAGGTCTGGCTTCTCGGCATAGAACGGCGCACCGGGCACGAAAGCCACGAGTTGCCCGATCGCCTTCTTCGCGAACGCCGACGCGTCGCTCGGCTTGCCACCGGCGCCGGTGAGCCGGGCCCAGAAGAACAGTCCGCCCACCGGCTGCGTGAACTCGATCGCGTCGCCGAGCTCCCGCTTCAGCGCCGCACCCATCGCCAGCGCGCGCTCGCCGTAGACCTTGCGTACGTGGGCCAGCGTCGCCGGCATGCGCCCGCTCTTCAGGTACTGCGCGGCGGTGGCCTGCGCGAAGGTGCTGGTGTGCGCGTCGCTGAACTGCTTGCACATCGTCGCCTTGGCGAGCAGCTCGGGCGGCGCAATCATCCAGCCGATGCGCAGGCCCGGGCTCAACACCTTGCTCAGGCTGCCGCAGTGCGCGACCAGTTCGCGGCTGCCGGGGACGTCCTTCGACAGCGCCAGGATCGACGGCGGCGGTGCCTCGCCGAAATAGAGGTCGCCGTACGGATCGTCTTCCACGATCAGCGTTCGGTGCTTCACGGCCATCTCCAGCACCTTCCTGCGGCGCTCCAGGCTCAGCATCGCGCCGCTCGGGTTGCCGAAGGTCGGGATCAGGTAGACGAACTTCGGCCGGTGCTCGGCGATGAGCTTCTCCAGTTCGTCGGTCTTCACACCGTTCGCGTCGACCGGCGCGCTGATCAACTGAGCGCCGTAGAGGCGGAAGCACTGGATCGTCGCGAGGAAGGTCGGGCCTTCGACGATCACCTTGTCGCCCGGCGAGATCAGGGTCTTGCCCAGCAGGTCGAGCGCCTGCTGGCTGCCGGTGGTGACGATCAGCCCGCCCGGGTCGACGTCGACGCCCTTGGTCTTCATGAAGTCCGACAGCTGCGCGCGCAGCGGCTCGTAGCCTTCGGTCGCGCCGTACTGCAGCGCGGCGCCGGGCTCCTCGTCGAGCGCCCGGGCGCTGGCCTCCTTCAGGCCTTCGACGTCGAACATGGCGCTGTCCGGGAATCCGCCGGCGAAGCTGATGATGCCGGGCGTGCCGAGCAGCTTGAAGAGTTCGCGGATGGCGGAGGTTTCGACGTTGTCGAGGCGGGAGGCGAATTGCATGGCGGGAGACTCACTTTCTGGGCCGCTATTGTCGGTGCGGTGCAGCGGACCCGCCAGTACCAGCCCAAGGTAGTGAATTGACTTTACTACTCAAGAATAGTAATCTGGCATTACCACTCCAAGGTAGTAGATCGTGCAGTATCCGCTCGAAACCAGCCATCAGCTGAGCACCCTGCTGCGTTCCCTGC
>JAKONL010000341.1 GCA_022701965.1 Burkholderiaceae bacterium
AAGAGCTTCGAGGCCGTGGTGCAGACGCACACGGTGCCGCTGGTGCTGGTCGTCGCGCCCGGCTCGCCGTTCAGGAGCATCAAGGACATCGTCGCCTGGGGCAAGGCGAACCCGGGGCAGCTCAGCTTCGCGTCCAGCGGCAACGGCGGCGCGCCGCACTTCTCGGGCGAGCTGTTCAAGAGCATGGCGGGCATCGACATGCAGCACATTCCGTACAAGGGCAGCACGCTGGCCCATCCCGACCTGATGGGCGGGCGCGTGTCGCTGATGTTCGACACGCTGACGGCCGTCAGCGCGCAGGTGAAGTCGGGCAAGCTGCGCGCGCTGGCCGTGACCACGCCCAAGCGGCTCGCCGCCTTGCCGGACGTGCCGACCGTCGCCGAGTCGGGCCTGCCGGGCTACGAGACCAGCACCTGGGGCGGCCTGCTCGCGCCGGCCGGCACGCCGGCGGCCACCGTCGCCCTGCTCAATGCCGAAGTGGACCGCATCCTCGCGCTGCCCGACGTGCGCCAGCGTTTCGAGAATGCCGGCATGGAGCCCGCGGGCGGCACGCCGCAGCAGTTCGCCGCCTTCATCGCCAGCGAGACCACCAAGTGGGCCAAGGTGGCCGCGCAGGCGGGCATCCAGCCCGAATGAGGAACCGAGCCATGCACGCACATCGCTTCACGCACCGCCGTACCGCACTGGCAGCCATGGCCCTGGCCCTGGCTGCGCTCGCGCCGCTTCCGGCCTTCGCCGACGAGGCCTATCCGAGCCGGCCGATCACGCTGATCGTCCCGTTCTCGCCGGGCGGCGGCACCGACATCGCCGCGCGCCTGCTGGCCACGCGCCTGGGCGTGCGGCTGGGCAGGCCGGTGGTGGTCGACAACCGGGCCGGCGCGGGCGGGCTGGTCGGCGCCGACCTGGTCGCCAAGGCCAGGCCCGACGGCTACACGCTCTTCTTCGCGAACGTCGGCACCCAGTCGATCAATCCCTGGCTCTACAAGATGCCCTACGACGCGGATAAGGCCTTCGCGCCGGTCTCGCTGTTCGCCGAGCTGCCGTTCGCACTCGTCGTCAATCCCAATATCCCGGCCAAGACGCCCAGGGAACTGGTGGCGCTGGCCAAGGCCGCGCCCGACAGGTACACCTTCGCGAGTTCGGGCAACGGCGGGTCGCCGCACCTGACCGCCGAAATCTTCCAGCAGGCCACCGGCATCCAGCTGCGCCACGTGCCCTACAAGGGCGGCGGTCCGGCCATGGCCGACCTGATCGCGGGCCATGTCGACATGCTGTTCGCCTCGGTGCTGGAGACCTCGGGCTACGTCAAGGGCGGCAAGCTGCGCGCGCTGGCCGTGACGAGCGCGCAGCGCTCGCCGGTCATGCCCGACGTGCCCACGCTCGCCGAGCAGGGTATCGCCAATGCCGACTCCGGATCGTGGACCGCCGTGCTCGCGCCGGCCGGCACGCCCGCCGACATCGTCGACAAGCTCGCCGCCGGCATCCAGGCGATCGCGCAGATACCGGAGGTCAGGGAGCAGCTGACCGCCCAGGGCGCCATCCCGCGCGGGACCACGCCGGCCGAGCTGCAGAAGGTGATCGACGCCGACAGGGCGCGCTACGGGCAGGTGATCAGGACGCGCGGCGTCCGGCTGGACTAGGCGGGGAACGAAACGACATGAGCATCGACAAGCCGATCGTCCTCAAGGCCGCCGAGTTGCCGGACTGGGCCACCGAAGCGCTCCACGCGCGCTTCACCGTACTCGAACTTCCCAAGGACGCCGCCGATGCCGCGGCGTTCCTGCGCACGCACGGCGCGGGCGTGCGCGGCATGGCGCTGCGCAAGACGAAGGTGGACGCCGCGCTCCTCGACGCGTTGCCGGCGCTGGAGATCATCTCGAGCTACAGCGCGGGCCTGGACAACGTCGACGTGCCGGCCGTGAAGGCGCGCGGCATCGTGCTGGAGAACACCTCCCGCGTGCTGGCCGAGGACGTGGCGAACACCGCGCTCGGCCTGGCGCTCGCGGTCACGCGCGACCTGGTGAACGCGGACGCGTTCGTGCGTTCCGGAAAATGGCCGGCGCACGGGCAGTACCCGCTCGGCCGTTCGATCTCGCGCATGCGCATCGGCATCGTCGGCTTCGGCACCATCGGCTCCGCCATCGCGCGGCGGCTCGCGGCCTTCGGGTCGCAGGTGGCGTATTTCGGCCCGAACGCCAAGCCCGTCGACCTCCGGTACTTCGACGACGTGGTCCGGCTCGCGGCCGAGAGCGACATGCTGATCCTGACCTGTCCGCTGACGCCGGCGACGCATCACCTGGTGAACGCCCGAGTCCTGGAGGCGCTCGGACCGCAGGGCTATCTCGTGAACATCGCCCGCGGTCCGGTGGTCGACGAAAGGAGCCTGATCGCGGCACTGGCGGCCGACCGCATCGCCGGCGCGGCGCTGGACGTGTTCGAGCACGAACCCGACGTACCGCCCGAACTGGCGGGCGATGCCCGGGTGGTCCTCACGCCGCACATCGGCTCGGCGACCGAGGAGACACGGCGCGCCATGGGCCAGAACGTCGTCGATACGCTCGCGCGGCATTTCGGGCGGTAGGCGCCAGCGCGCCGGTTCGCTCGAACGACCTACTCGTCCGACTTGATGCCGGCCTCGGTGATGAGTTTTTCCCAGCGCGTCACTTCGGTCCCGATGCGTTCGGCCGACTGCGCCGGCGTGGTGGGCTGGGCGGCGTAGACGCCCTGCTTGAGCAGCATGTCCTTGAACTCGGCGGTCTGGACCAGCTTCCTGAGCGCTTCGTTCAGGCGCATGACGATCGCCTCGGGCGTGCCGGCCGGCGCGAGCACGCCGAAGGTCGAGGACACGTCCAGGCTCGGCAGACCCGCCTCGGGCGCCGACGGCACGTCGGGCAGCATCGAGATGCGCTGCGGCATGGTGACCGCGAGGGCGCGCAGCTTGCCCGTCGAGATGAAGGGCAGCGCGGCGGGCACGGTCTCGACCATCATGTTGACCTGGCCGCCGACCAGATCGGTCATGGCCGGACCGCTGCCCTTGTAGGGCACGTGCTGCATCTTCACGCCGGCGTCCCGGCGGATCATCTCGCCGCCCAGGCGCTGCGGCGCGCCGGGGCCGGACGAGGCGAAGTTGAGCTTGTCCGGATGGGCCCGGCCGTAGGCGATCAGTTCCTTGAGCGTCGTCACCGGCAGCTGCGGATTGACCACCACGACCAGCGGTACCGCCCCCACCACCATCACCGGGGCGAAGTCGCCGACCAGGCTGTAGCGCAGCCGGCCCTTCTCCAGCGTGGCGACGGCCGCATGGCTGGTCAGCGCGCCCATCAGCAGCGTGTAGCCGTCCGGCGCCGCACGAGCGACCGCTTCGGCGCCGATGTTGCCGCCCGCGCCGCCCCGGTTGTCCACCACCACCTGCTGGCCGATCTCGTCCCCGAGCTTCTGCGCGACGATGCGACCGATGACGTCGGTGGCGCCGCCGGGCGGGTACGGGACGACCAGCCTGAGCGGCTTGTCGGGATAGGCGGCGACCGCGCCGCCCATGCCGAACGCGAGCGCGAGCGCGCATCCGAGGCGGGTGGCGGAAAGCAGGTGTCGCCTGCGCGGAAGAGGACGGGGAGCGGGGCCGGATTTCATGGGTGGGTCTCCAGATTCGAAGCAGAGGTCGGAATGCCCCGCTTCTTGCTTCTTAGGTGGCCGGTGCGCGTGCGTCGTGGCGCTGCAGCCTCGTGAGCAGATGATCGACTTCGGCACGCGCGAGCGCGGTGAACGGCGCTGCCGGCTTGCGCTGGGCGGCCGATGTCAGCAGCCCGCGGCGCATGAGGATGTACTTGCGTACCGAGAGCCCCACGCCCGGCTGCTGCTCGTAGCGCAGCAACGGCAGGTGGGCGTCGAACAGGTCGTGGGCTTCCTCGCGCTGCCCGGCGCGAGACAGGCGCACGACGTCGCACAGCATGTCGGGGAATGCGTAGCCGGTGTTGGCGCCGTCGGCGCCCCGCTCCATCTCGTAGTCGAGGAAGAGGCCGTTGTTGCCGCACAGGATCGGGATGCGGCGCATGCCCGACTTCTCGAACTGGCGCAGCGCCGTGATCTTCTCGAGCCCGGGCCAGTCCTCGTGCTTGAGCATCGCGCACGAGGGCAGCTCCTCGACGATGCGGCGGATCACGCCCGGGGCCATCTGGACGCTGAAGGTCAGCGGATAGTCCTGCAGCACGAACGGCACGTCCGCACCGATGGCCTCCACCGCCTGCCGGTAGTAGCCCACGATCTGGTCGTCGGTGCGCAGGGTGTGGGGCGGCGCGATCATCACGCCGGCCGCGCCGATGGCCATGACGTCGTGGGTCAGGGCCCGCATGGCGGCGAAACCCGGCGCCGAGACGCCGACGACGACCGGCAGGCCGGAGGCCCGGCGGATCATCCGTCTCGCGACGTCCAGGCTCTCCTGCTGCTCCAGCTTGGGGGCCTCGCCGAGCTGGCCCAGGACGGTGATGCCGGTGGCGCCGCAGCCCAGGTAGAAGTCGGTCAGGCGGTCGATGGACGCCGTGTCGATGCTGCCGTCCTCCAGGAAAGGCGTCGGCGCGATGGGATAGACGCCGTGGGCGTCCGGCGGCAGCAGTGCGGTCTTTCCTTCGGTGCTCAGGTCCATGAAATCTCCGGTTCGGTTCGTCACGAGTTCGTCCGCTGGCGGGGCGCGGCGGTGCTGCCGCGCACGACCAGCGTGAAAGGGATGTGGGTCGAGTTGGCGACCGCCTGGCCGCCGATGCGCGCGAGCAGGTAGTCCGCCGCTCTCGCGCCGACCGCTCCGGCCTCCAGCCGGACGGTGGTGAGCGGCGGCGTCAGGTGTTCGGCGAAATCGGCATCGTTGATGCCCGTGATCGACACGTCGCCCGGCACGCTCACCCCCATCGACTGCGCCTGCACCAGCGCGCCGAAGGCGAGCGAATCGGTGCCGCAGATCACGGCGGTGGGGCGCTTCGCCGTCTCCATCAGCGCCTGGAAGGCGAGCTGGCCGTCGACGATCTTGTGCGATTCGCTGATCAGCTGTTCGCGCGGGCCGGGCGCGCCACGGGCCGCCAGCGCCGCGCGGATGCCGGCCACCCGCTTGGCGGCACGGTCGCTCTGGGGCGACTGCTGGGCGATGACGCCGAAATCGCGGTGGCCGAGGTCGAGCAGGTAGTTGGCCAGCGCCTGGCCGATCGCGTAGTTGTCGAAGCCGACGCTCGGGTGGGTGTCGTCCTGCACCCAGGTGTTGACGAAGGGCACGCCCTTGGCCGCGAGCAGCTGGTAGACCTCGTCCGAATGCCGCGCGCCGACGAGCATCATTCCGGCCACGCCGTGCGAGAGCAGCGCGCTGACCTGGCGGACCTCCTCCTGCGGGTCGTAGTTCGAGCTGGCGAGCAGCAGCGTGTAGCCGCCCGTGTTGAGGCGTCGCTGCAATGCGCCGACGCCGACCGAGAAGTTCGCCTCTTCCAGCGTCGGCACCACCGCGCCCATGGTCGAGAAACGTTGCGTCGCCAGCGCGCGCGCCGCCGCATGCGGCGTGAAGCGCATCTGCGCACTGGCCCGCTCGACCCGCACGCGCAGCTCCTCGGCGACCGTCGACTTGCCGTTGAGCACGCGCGAGACCGTGGCCACCGACACGCCCGCGGCCTTGGCCACGTCGCGGACCGTGACCGAGCGCGTGCCGGGTCGCGGCGAGCGCGGCCTGGCTTCCCCGGCCTCACCGGCCTGACCGGCCGTCAACCGCCGGTCTCGCCGCGGTAGCGTGCGAGGTTGGCCTCGTTCGCCGGGTACAGGCCCGGCAGCTCGGCGCCCTTCTTCACCTGCTGCATGATCCAGGTCTCGAGCCGTTCCTGCTCCGGTCCGGCCGCCATCACCTCGTCCAGGTAGGCCTCGGGAATCACGACGGCGCCGTCGTCGTCCGCCACGATCACGTCGCCGGGATAGATGGCGACGCCGCCGCAGCCGATCGGCTCCTGCCAGTTGGCGAAGATCATCCCCGACGCCGAAGCCGGTGCGGCCGTGCCCTGGCTCCAGGTGGGCAGGCCGGTCGACAGCACGCCGTTGATGTCGCGGATCACGCCGTCGGTCACCAGCCCCGCCACGCCCCGGTAGGCCATGCGGGCGCAGAGGATGTCGCCGAAGATGCCCGAATCGGTGTGGAATCCGGCGTCGACCACCACGATGGAGCCTTCGGGCATGTTCTCGACGGCGGCCCGCGTGGAGCGTGGCGACGACCAGGCAGCGGGCGTCGCGAGGTCCTCCCGCGCCGGAATGAAGCGCAGCGTGAACGCGCGCCCGACGATGCGCGGACCGCCGCCGTGCAGCGGCCGGCTGTTGCGGATCCAGACGTTGCGCATGCCCTTCTTGAGCAGGATGGTCGTGATGGTGGCGGTGCTCACGCCTTTCAGCGTCTCGACGACGGCAGGGGCCAGCGGGGACATGGATTCGCTCATGGTGTTTCTCCAGGAAGGTGCTGCGTTCAGAGATCCGAGGACCGGAGGAAGTCGAAGTCGCAGCCGTCCTCGGCCTGCAGCGTGGCGTCCTGATAGAGCTTGGCGTAGCCGCGCGTCGGCGCTGGAGGCGCCGGTGGCATGGCGTCGCGCCGGGCAGCGAGCTCCGCCTCGTCCACCAGCAGGTCGATCTTCCGCTCGCTCACCGACATGCGGATGCGGTCGCCGCTGCGCACCAGGGCGAGCGGGCCGCCGACCGCCGCTTCGGGCGACACGTGCAGGACGATGGTGCCGTAGGCCGTGCCGCTCATGCGGGCGTCGGAGATGCGCACCATGTCCTTCACGCCGGCGCGCAGCAGTTTCTGCGGGATCGGCAGGTAGCCCGCTTCCGGCATGGCCGCGGCGCTGGTCGGCCCGGCGTTCTGCAGCACCATGAAGTCGTCGGCGTTCACGTCGAGGTCGGGGTCGTCGATGCGCTCGGCGAGGTCCTCGAGCGAGCTGAAGACGACGGCGCGGCCGGTGCGCTCGAACAGGTTCGGGTCGGCCGCCGAGCGCTTGATGATCGCGCCGTTGGGCGCGAGCGAGCCGAACAGCGCCGCGAGACCGCCCTGCGCGCGGATCGGGTCGGACATGGGATGCACGACCGCGCGGTCGACCCAGGTCGACTCGCCCTTCAGGCGCTCGCCCATGGTCTCGCCGGTGACGGTCATGCAGTCCAGGTGCAGCAGCGGTTCGAGTTCGCGCAGCACCGCGCCCAGGCCGCCGGCGGCGAACAGGTCCGACATGTAGTGCTGGCCGGTGGGCTTGAGGTCCACCAGCACGGGCGTGGTGTCCGACAGCTCGTTGAGCCGGTGCAGCGGGATGCGGATGCCGCGCCGGCCGGCGATGGCCGTCAGGTGGATCAGCGCGTTGGTCGAGCCGCCGATGGCCAGCAGCACGCGCAGGGCGTTCTCCACCGACTTCTCCGTGATGATCTCGCTCGGCCGGATCGGCGCCAGCGCGAGTTCGGCGGCGCGCTTGCCGCTGGCCTCCGCCGCGCGGATGCGGTCGGAATGCACCGCCGGAATGGCGGCCGTGCCCGGCAGCGACATGCCCAGCGCCTCGGCGATAGAAGCCATGGTGCTGGCGGTGCCCATCACGCCGCAGGTGCCGGCGGTCACGGCGAGCTTGCCCTCGACCTCCTCGATGCCTTGCGCCGAGACTTCGCCGGCCCTGAACTTGCCCCAGAAGCGGCGGCAGTCGGTGCAGGCGCCCAGGCGCTCGCCCTGGTAGGGCATGGGCAGCATCGGCCCGACCACCAGCTGGATGGCGGGAATGTCGGCCGAGGCCGCGCCCATGAGCTGCGCCGGCACGCTCTTGTCGCAGCCGCCCACCAGCACCACGGCGTCCATGGGTTGCGAGCGCACCATCTCCTCGATGTCCATCGACATGAGGTTGCGGAACTTCATCGACGTCGGGCTCTGGAACGATTCGCCCAGCGAGATGCTCGGGAAATCCAGCGGCAGGCCACCGGCGGCGAGCACGCCGCGCTTGATCGCCTCCACCAGTTCCGGCGTCGTGCGGTGGCACGGGTTGAAGCCGCTGGCCGACTGCGCGATGCCCACCACCGGCCGCTTGAGCATCTCGCTCGACAGGCCGGACTGCTTGGCGAAGGTGCGGCGCAGGTACAGCGAGAAATCCGCGTCGCCGTAGTTCGTGAGACCGCGGGCGAGGCCGACGGGTCGGGTGGGAGCGTTCAAGATGTTCCTTTGGTGTTCAGGGTATCGCCCGGGGACAGGCCGTAGAGATGCGCGGGATTCTCCACGCAGATGCGCTGGCGGAGGGCCGGTTCGTCGAGCCAGTCCAGCACCGCGAGGGCCCGCTCGTCGTCCGGTAGCACGTCGGCCTCGGAGACGTGGGGCCAGTCGCTCGCCCACAGGCAGCGCTGCGGAAATTCGTCGATCAGGATGCGCGCCAGCGCCGCGACCTCGGGATAGTCGGGCCGGCCGATGGCCGACATGCGGTGCGTGTAGGGCCCGGACAGCTTGACCCACGCACGGCCGGTCTCGAGCAGCGCCAGCAGGGCCTTGAAAGGTGCGTCCTGCGGCCTCGTGCCGCCCACGAAGGCGCCGACGTGGTCGATCACGACATCGACCGGGAGACGCTTCAGGTCGTCGAGCCGCGCCGGCAGCTGGTGGCCGTCGAACTGCAGGTTGAGGTGCCAGCCCAGCGGCGCGACGGCGTCGGCCATCGGCGCCAGCTCGGTCCAGCCGAGGCCGCCGTGGCGCAGCAGCATGAAGCGCACGCCGCGCGCGCCGGCGGCATGCAGGCGCCGCAGCTCCACCTCCGGCGTGTCGGGCGCGACGACGACGATCGCGCAGGCGCCGGCACCCATGGCCGCCACCGCATCGAGCGTGCAGCGGTTGTCGAAGCCATAGCCCGAAGGCTGCACGACCACCGCGCACCGGATGCCCCTCCGGGCGGCCAGCGCCAGGTAGTCCTGCGCCGTCGCCTCGCGGTACATCGCGTCCGGCAGGGGCGCGAAGCGTCGGTCGAACACGTGCATGTGGCAGTCGCACACGCCCTCGGGCATCGGTTGCGGGGTCATGACCGCAGCCTCCGGGCGTGCTCGGCGTTGAGCGCGTTGCCGGGCATGCGTCCGGCGACGAT
>JAKONL010000367.1 GCA_022701965.1 Burkholderiaceae bacterium
TGGATCATGCGGCGCACCACCGGCCACTGGTCGGCCGTGTAGGGATGCGACGCGACCTCGCGGTCGATCACCGCGAAGGAATCGTGCTCGATCGCGCGTCCGGCGGCGGTGAGCTGCTCGGTGACGACGTTCAGACGCGACTCAGCGGGCGGGCGCGTGGTCATGGTCGTGCGGGTGGGCGTGCGGATGATCGTGGCCATGGGAGTGGCCGTGCGCATGGTCGTGATCGTGGCTGTGCGGCACCGCGTCGTCGTGGTGGTGCCCTCCCATGCCGTGCTCGACCGCGAAGTCGCGGAACTTGCAGCCGTCGCACGGCATGAGCGCGATCGGCATGCCGCGGCGCAGGTCGGTCACGCGCTGCTCCAGCACCTCGAAGATCTCGCGCTCGAAACCGAAGTACGCCGTCGAGACGAAGCGGATCGTCGGGTACTGCTTCCTCAGGTGCTCGACCTGGCGCGCGATGCGCTCGACCAGCGTGCCGTTGAACAGGTAGTAGGGCAGCACCACGACCTGCGTCATGCCCAGCAGGCTCTGGCGCTGCACGGCCTTCTCCAGCCGCGGGTAGGTGATGCCGGTGAAGGCCAGGTCGACCAGCTCGTGGTCGGTCTCCTCCATCAGCCAGCGCGCCATCTTGGCCATGTCGCCGTTGGCCTGGCGGTCGGACGATCCGCGCCCGAGGATCACCACGCCGGTGGTGGTCGGGTCGGGCATGTCGAGCGCCTGCATCGCGCCCTTGAGGCGCCGGCGCAGGATCGCGAGGATCGGGTCGCAGGCCGTGAGGTGCGGCGCGTAGGCGAACTGCACGAACGGGAACTTGAGCCGCGCGCCGTCGATGGCCTGCGGGATGTCCATCTTCACGTGGCCGGCGGCGTTCAGGATCAGCGGCACCACGACCACGCGCCGCGCGCCCTCGGCCGCGCGGCGCAGGCCCTCGCTCATCGTGATCTCGGAGAACTCGATGAAGCAGACCTCGATGCGCCACCCGGGCTGGCGCACGCGCCACTGCGCGGCGAAGGCCTCGATCTCGTCGTTGCCGGATTTCTCGCGCGAGCCGTGGCCCACCAGGAGGATGGTTTCGTCGGAAGTCGGGTTCATGGGGTGTCCTGGACGAGGTCGGCGGCGGGCACGCTGGCGCGCCGGAAGCGATGGGTGAAGCTCGCGTCGTAGAGCTTGGATTTGGCGAGCGTGGTCCACTGCCGCGCCCCCAGGTTGGGGCTGGCGATGATCATCGACTGGGTCGCGATGCGGGCCTCGCGGCACAGCGCCTGGATGGTCGCGACCGTGCCGCGCACGATCTTCTCTTCGCCCGGCCAGCTCGCCTTGTGCACGACCACCACCGGGGCCTCCGGAGACCATCCGGCCGCCAGCAGCGCGGCCGTGACACGGCCCATCAGCGTGATGCTCAGGAAGATGCACAGCGTGCTGTGGTGCAGCGCGAGCGCCTCGAGCGATTCGCCCTCGGGCATCGGCGTGCGGCCCTCGACGCGCGTGAAGATCACCGTCTGCGTGACCTCGGGCAGCGTCAGGCTCTCGACCGCCGCGGCCGCCGACGCCATCGCCGAGGACACGCCCGGCACCACCGCGATCGGCACGCAGGCCGCGTCCAGCGGCTGCACGAGCTCGATGAGCGCGCCGTAGAGGCCCGGGTCGCCGGTCTGCAGGCGTACCACGGTCTCGCAGCGCGCGGCCTGTTCGATCAGCCAGGACGACATCCGCTCGAGCGTCATGTCCTTGCTGTCGGCGATCTCGCAGCCCGCGGGCGCCCAGCGCGTGGCCGCCTCGCTCACGAGCGAGCCCGCGAACAGGATCGCCCCCGCGCGCTCGATCAGGCCTCGGCCCTTGACGGTGATGAGTTCCGGGTCGCCCGGACCCGCGCCGACGAACCAGACGGTTCCCGGCCCCGGCGCGCGGTGCGCCGCTTCCTGCGGAGCGATGACTCGCTCGTTCATGCTGATTTCCTCCGCGCCCGCCGCGCGTTCGATGGTCGTTACGACCCGGCGGCTGAAGGAGGAAGAATCGGAAAGCGTCGGAACGGGAGATTCCGGCGGATGCGCGGAAGCATCGAGCCGGACGCCATGCGTCGCCCGCCGATCCCCGCCCGCCGCAAGGTCATGCGATGGTCGTCAGGCCGGTCTCCGGGCTCGCGAGCGGAAACGCACCTGACGTGCATTCCTGCGAAGACCACCTTCCCATGCCGTTTCGCGGCACAGTGGTTCGGGACCGGATCCCGGGGTTTCGCTTTCGACTCGCTTACCGTTGCGGGGGCAGCGTCGGGATGGCGGCGGCCCCATGGACCCGCCGCGCACCGACTTCCCGTTTCACCCTGGCCGCTTCCTCGTTCGCGGAAGCGCCAGGACACCTGACAACGCGGGCGCAGTGTATCAGCGCCGTTTCAGCGCCATTCGGCGGGCATCAGCGAGAAGACGTGGTCGTCGCTGATCGGCTCGTGACGCACGACCGGCTCGCGGTCGATGAGCTTCGCGCGATGGTCGGGATGGATGGAGGGCAGGTGCTCGTTGGTGACGAAGCGGCGGATCATGTCCATCGATTCCCAGATCGAGATCACCGCCACTTCGGTGGAGCCGTCGCCGAGGTCGCGGAAGATCGCGGTGGCGCGCTCGGCGCCGGGCGCGGCGTTGATCTGCGGCAGCTTGACGCCTTCCATGTAGGCCCGGCATTCGTCGTGCTCGTGCGTGGGAATCCAGAAAGTCCAGGTGCGAAGGATCTTTTCCGTCGCGAAACCCTGGGGAAGATTGTCCATGCCGAAACCTCTGAAGCGATCACACCGACTTGCTCCGAAGAGCAGCACCAGGGCACAAACTTTAGCATTAGGAATTCGCAAATCGCCGAATTCCTGCGCAGTTTAGATAACGAACTCCAACCCGGTCAGTCGTCGCTTCCGGCTGTCGCATCGAACCTGAAAACCCTGGCGACGGTGCTTCCCGCGAAGCCGCGCGCCATCAGGAAGCGCATCTGCCGCGCACGCTCCTTCGCATCGGCCGGCGGCGCATCGAAGCGGCGACTCCAGACCTCGCGGGCGCGCGCGAGCTCGGTGTCGCGCAGGTCGGCCACCGCCTCGGCGATGGCCTCGGGCGCGATGCCCTTCTGCTGGAGTTCCTGCCGCACCCGCGCGGCGCCCATGCGTGGCGCGCGCAGGTTGACCACCGACTGCACCACCCGCGCCTCGTTGATGAAGTCCTTGGCGGCGAGTTCGTCGAGCGCGGCAGCCAGGGTACCGGGCGTTTCCTCGTACTTCTTCAGCTTGCGCTCGAGTTCGGCCCGGGAATGCTCGCGCTGGCTCAGGAGCCGCAACGCACGGCCCTTGAGCGACGGCGCGGCGAAACCCACTTATTCCTTGACCGACGCGGCCGCGGCCTTGGCCGCCTTGGCCTCGGCCTTCGCGTCGGCCTTGGCCTTGGCCTCGGATTCCTCCGAGCCGGCATCGGCCGCGAGCAGCGGGATGCCCAGCGATTCGCGCACCTTGTTCTCGATCTCGCGCGACAGCGCCGTGTTCTCGCGCAGGAACTCGCGCGCGTTGTCGCGGCCCTGGCCGATCTTCTCGCCGTTGTAGGCATACCAGGCGCCGGACTTGTCGACGATCTTGGCGGTCACGCCCATGTCGATGATCTCGCCCTCGCGGCTGATGCCCTCGCCGAACAGGATGTCGAACTCGGCCGTCTTGAAGGGCGGGCTGACCTTGT
>JAKONL010000373.1 GCA_022701965.1 Burkholderiaceae bacterium
AGAACAAGCTATAGGGGGGAGGCAGGCCTGACACAGCATGAGCGTTGTTTTCGGGACCGTGCAAGCGCCGGTGCGGCAGAGCTACCGAAAGCAGCTAGCTGATAGCTAATGACGTTGTGGTGTCAAAACCGGACGGTTTTGACGCTGCAGGCCCGGTCACGGTTTTCCAAGGGTTTGCGTGTGTCAGAATCCGGTGTCAGAACGAGTGCATGCAAATCGGCTATGCGCGGGTGTCCCGCGGCGATCATCAGGACCTAGCTGCCCAGCTCGCAGCGCTCACCGCAGCCGGGTGCGATCCGGTGTTCCAGGAAGAGGCCTCGGGCGGCCAGGCTGATCGGCTCGAGCTGACGAAAGCGATCAAGAGCTTGCAGCCGGGCGACGTGCTGGTGGTGTGGAAGCTCGATCGGCTGTCGCGTTCGCTGCGTGACCTCCTGTTCACCCTGGAGGCGGTTACCGCAGCGGGAGCCGGCTTCCGGTCGCTGACTGAGGCGGTGGATACCACGACGGCAGCAGGTCGGTTGATGACGCAAACCTTGGGTGCCTTCGCCGAGTTCGAGCGAGCTATGATCCGCGAGCGGACGATGAACGGGCTGGCGCATGCCCGTAAAGCTGGTCGCCACTTGGGGCGACGGCCGAGCCTCACCGGCCAGCAGCGTGCCGAGATCATAACCAAGGCGGAATCTGGCCAGGGATCGCCTTCGCAGCTCGCCAGCCTGTTCCGTGTGTCGCGCTCGACCGTGCAGCGTGTTCTTCGCGAGCATCGCAACCGTTCGGCTGCCGCATGAGCCTCGCCCCCGCACTTCCGCGCAGCCTGCCTGCAGACCTTGAGGCGCAACGCTACGAGTTGGCGCGTGCGCGCCAGCTTGCGCGCGCGTGGGCGGAAACGCTGCCCGAGCCGCGGCGTCGCGACATGGCGGCGCTGTTCACACGCATTGCGATCGACACCTACCAGGCGGAGGCCTGGCCTTACGCCAGGCTCAGCGCCCCTTTCGCCAAGCCCTATGGCCGCCTCGATCGCGCCGTTGCCGAGCTGGCGCAGGTGGTGGGCCGGGAGGCGGCACCGCTGCCGGTCACCGAGGCGGTTTACTTCCTGACCGGCCTCTACACGACCTTGCTGCACGCCCGCGAGCGTAGCGCGCTCGGCGCCTTCTATACCCCGCCGGCGCTCGCGAATCGGCTGCTCGACATGGCCGAGGAGCAGGGGGTCGACTGGACTCGCGCCCGCGTGCTCGATCAGGCGAGCGGTGGGGGGGCGTTCCTGCTGCCTGTAGCCGAGCGGATGATCGCGGCTCTTCCTGCGGCCGAGCCGGCGATCGTGCTGCGGCAGATCGGCACGCGCTTGGTCGGGCTGGAGCTGGACCCCTACGCGGCAGGCTTTGGTCAAAACGCGGTCGAGCTGCTGCTGGCAGACGTGACCGCGGCTGCAGGTCGGCCGGCTCCCGTCGTTGTGCGCGTTGTCGACACGCTGGAGGAGGCACCTGTAGCCCGCTTTGATCTGGTGATCGGCAACCCGCCTTATGGTCGCGTCACCCTCGCCCCCGAGCAGCGCCAGCGGTTTGCACGCAGCCTCTACGGCCATGCCAACCTCTATGGGGTGTTCACCGACATTGCCGTTCGCTGGGCAAGGAAGGGCGGCACGATCGCCTACCTGACCCCGACCAGCTTCCTTTCCGGCAGCTATTATTCTGCACTGCGCGAGCTGATCGCCAAGGAGGCCCCCCCGGTTGCGATCGACTTCGTGCATGCGCGCCGCGGCGTGTTCGAGGATGTGCTGCAGGAGACCCTACTCGCCGCGTATAAGCGCGGCGCCAAGCCCGGCCGCGCCCAGGTCCACTATGTCGAGGTGGCAAACGAGCGTGAGGCGCGTGTCATCCGCAACGGCACGATCGGCCTGCCCTCCCCTGCCTCGCAGCCATGGCTGGCACCCCGCGAGCCGCGCCACAGCCCCCTGATCGCTGCGGCAGAGGGGATGCCGGCGAGGCTTGCCGATTGGGGTTACAGCGTATCGACCGGACCTTTGGTGTGGAACCGCTACAAGGACCAGATGCGCCTTGGCCCGGCCCGCGGCGTGCATCCACTCATATGGGCGGAAGCCGTGTCGGCGGATGGCCAGTTCGCGTTCCGGGCCGAGAAGCGCAACCACGCGCCCTACTTCAAGGTCGAGCGTGGCGACGCCTGGCTACTGGTTGAGGATGCGTGCGTCCTCGTCCAGCGCACGACTGCCAAGGAGCAGGCGCGACGGCTAATCGCGGCCGAGCTGCCGGCCGAGTTCATCGCTCAGCATGGTGGAGTGGTGGTCGAGAACCACCTGAACATGGTGCGGCCGACTGCCCGGCCGGCGGTGTCGCCGGCGACGGTCGCTGCAGTGCTAAACAGCCGGATCGTCGACCAGCTCTTTCGCTGCATCAACGGTAGCGTCGCGGTGTCGGCCTTTGAGATGGAGGCGCTTCCTCTCCCCTCGCCCGACGCGATGCGGAAGGTGGAGGCGCTAGTCGCGCGGGGAGCCTGCAACGCAGAGATCGAGGGCGAGCTGGCGCGGCTCTATGGGCAGGTCGCGGCATGATGGCGATGCTCACCCGCGAGGAGGTCCATGCCCGGCTGCAGGCCATCTTCCCCGATGGCGCGCCCAATCGCGCTTATCTGACCCGCATGCTGGCAGCGAGCACGGTGTTCGTTGCCCTCTACATCGAAGCGATCGAGGGTAGCGGCACCTATCTTGGCCCCAAGCACGTCTACCGCATGACGGACGAGCAAGCGGCGCAGGTCGATGACGCGAGCCGTGCTACCTACTCGGCCGGCGTGCTGCGCACCGGTGCCCAGATCGAGGGGCGGCGCTGGTATCAGGATAACACCCGCGAGCCGATCCGTGACGAGACGCTGCGCGAGGGGTTGGTGGCGATCGGCGCCGTAAGCGAGCGCACCGACCTAGCCACCACGTCGAGCAAACCGCGCTATGCCTTGAAGGGGAGCTTTGCTGCACTGTTCGACCCTGCTCTCGCCGGCGAGGCGCTGCAGGCCCGCATCACCGCATGGCAGGCCGAAGCCTTGAACAAGGGCGCGCTGGCTCGGTTGGCAATCGTGCGCCGCGGTGCCGGCGTCAGTACCGATCAGGTGCTCGTCACCTTCCCGAACGGCGAGACGCGCCGGATGAAGCCCGGCCCCAGCTCCGAGGTCACCAAGGCGGTTGTGGAGGTGTTCGCGCCTGCCTTTCTCACCGATCCGGCGGTGGTGTTTCTGAGCGAGAGCGGGAACAAGATGGTGGCGCGCGACGACGAGCTGGCGCGCTCGATCGGCCTTGCTATCCAGGCGGATAAGAACCTGCCCGACACGATCCTGGTGGACCTCGGGCCGGCGCACCCGTTGCTGGTGTTCGTGGAGGTGGTCGCGACGGATGGCCCGATCAGCCAGCGCCGCAAGGAGGCGTTGGAGGAGTTGGTTGCTGAGGCGGGGTTCCCGGCCGAACACGTCGCGTTCGTCACCGCCTATCTCGACCGCAGCGCCGGGCCGTTCAAGAAGACGGTCGATAGCCTTGCATGGGGCAGCTACGCTTGGTTCGCGGCCGAGCCAGAACGGTTGGTGGTATTCAGCGAAACATCAGGTGGACTGCGCGGCCGACCTTAAAAGGGAGGCATTGGAGGCCCAAAAATTGCAAAAATTTGAGTCGAAATGAGTGCCCACGTGATTTTTACCTCAATGTGAAAATGCCCGAGTAATTTATCGAGGACCGATGATCGTAGATAAGACTCAGAGCATGACTGACTGACTGAAGCTTACGCCTCGCTCGCCCCAGCGCTTCCACCGGTTATACAGCGTCTTGTGAGGACCATACGCGCTTGGCGCGTCTCGCCAGCGCAGCCCGTTGCGGTTGACGAAGACGATGCCACTGAGCACCCGCCGGTCATCGACACGCGGCTTGCCGTGGCTTTTGGGAAAGAACGGCCGCAGCCGCTCGATCTGCTCGTCCGTCAGCCAAAAAAGGTCGCTCATTCGGGTCTCCTCGCAGAGCCTGA
>JAKONL010000395.1 GCA_022701965.1 Burkholderiaceae bacterium
GTTCACGGTGGTCGCCTGCGACGGACTGGCAGGCGCCATCGAACGCGACGACGCGACGGCCATCGCCGCACTCTGCGTCCGCTACATCGCCGAGGCCGGACGATTCGGCACGCGGCTCGAGGAGATCGACACGCTGGTTCTCGGCTGCACGCACTACCCGTTCATCGTCGACGAACTGCGCAGACATGTCGGACCCGAGGTGCGCTTCATCGAGACCGGCAGCGCCGTCGCGCGGCACACGCGAAGCCTGCTCTCGGCCGCCGGCTCCCTGACGACGCGTACCGCACCGGGTGAAGTCCGCCTGGTGGGCAGCGGTGGCAACGACGATCTGCTTCACGCCGCGCTGGAGCGGTGGCTCGGACCCGCCGGGCCCGCGCCGCGCAGGGCCGTCGAGACGGCGGTCGCCGCATGAACCGTCGCCGCCATGCCGGAGCGGCCTTCGTCGCGTTGCTGGTCTCGGTATGCGCGACCGCACACGCCGCCTGCGACACCGGCCTCGCCGAACGGATGCACTCGAAGCTCAACCCGAACCGCACGCTCGACCACGATCGCGCCGTCTGCGAGCCTTGGCGCGGATTCATGGGACGCTTCATCGTGGTCCTGCCGCTGCCCGTTCCCGCGGCCGAGTCGGAACCGGGACTGACCGAATACGACGTCGAGGTACTGGTCGTACAGCAGGCGGACAACGGCAATACCGACCGGGCCCGGATCGTCTCCCGCCTGAGCGAACCCCGTGCCCTGAGCGAGGACACCACCCGCATCGCGTCGATCCGGGTCGACACCGCGCGCTACAACCTCACCTCGGATGCCAAGGCCTTCGGCATCCGGACCGTCTACCGCAGCGCTGCCACCGAGACTCCCTACGAAAGCGAACGCCTGTCCCTCTACGTGCCCGACGGCGCGAAGCTCTACAAGGTGCTCGACGAGCTGGAGATGGAACGCCAGAGCGGCATCTGGGACACCGACTGCACCGGCACCTTCCGCACGATGCGAAGCACGCTGTCCGTCGCCCGGACGACGACCGGCGGTTACGCCGACCTTGCGCTGCGCCAGACCCGGTCGGTCAGCCGGTCCGCCATGGCCGGCGACGAGTGCGTGACGCGCGAGAGGCCGGCGACGTTCAGATCGGCATCGCTGCGCTTCGACGGCACGAGATACGCCGTGCCCAAGGAACTGAAAGCCGACTGAACGAGGACGTCCTACTTCGACGAAGGGGTCGGCTTGCCACCGGTGTCGAGCTTGCGTGCCTCGGCAAGGTGCATCTTCAGTTTCGGCAGCATCTTGGTGGCGAAAGCCTTGACGTCCGCATCCTGGCCCCTGTCGAGCTGTTTCTCGAACAGTTCGATGTCCGCTTCGTGCTCCTCGATGCCGACCATCTTCACGTACTTCTCGTCGAATTCCGCCGGCGTCGCGCCGGAGAACATCTTGAGCCGGATCTTCTTGCTGTCGGGCATGTCGTCCGGAATCCGCAGCGGCTTGGCGACCGCGAGGGCCCTGAGTTCCTCCTTGGCGGCGGTGTGGTCGCGCACGAGCGTCGTGGCGTAGCGCTTGATCGCCGCGCTCTGAGACTTTTCGGCCGCCAGCTTGGACACCTCGATCTCGTAGAGACCGTTGGCTGCGGCCCTGATCATGAAGTCCCGGTCGTCGCTGGAGAGCGACTTGCTCGCCATGACGTCCTTGCCTGCGGCGGCAGGCTTGGCCGCGCCCGGCGCGGCGGTCTGCGCGAACGCGCCTGCGGTGAACGTGACGGATGCGCCGGCCACGAGCAGCAGCGATGCGAGATGTGTGAATTTCATGAGCGTCTTTCGGTGTGGACGCCGGCAGGTCCGGCGATATGGATCACCTTCGAGCATCGCCCCCGAGCCCTCCGTGGGCAGGCCCGCCCTGTGGTTGTAGGTCCGCGACAGCGAACGCTGACTAGACTGTCGCTCCTGCCTTCATCGGTTTCGCCGGCCCCCGGGCCACCACCCTTCACTCCAAATTCTCAAGAGCCCCCATGGAACTCAGCACCCACCCGTTCACCGAACTGTTCGACCAGCTCGGACTGCCTTCCGACGAGCCCTCGATCGTCGCCTTCATCGCCGAGCACAGGCCGCTGCCAGCGGGCGTGTCGCTGCCCGAAGCCGATTTCTGGACGCCCGGGCAGGCCGCCTTCTTCCGCGAAGCGATCCAGGCGGACGCCGACTGGGCCGCCGTGGTCGACCAGCTCAACCTGGCATTGCGCGGCTGAAGCCGCGAGCGCCGTTCAGGCCGCGGTCTTGGCGCCCGGCTTCTTCGGGTCGTGGCCCCAGTTCATCAGCGAACGGCGCCACGGCGTCTCGGTGATGTCGCCGCCAGGCCGCTGTGCCGAATGGCGCCGCACATAGCCGACGACCTTGCGCATGTGCGCGATGTCGCCGGCCGTCAGCGCATCGTCGGCCTTGCCGAGCAGGCGCACGATGCGGCGTCCCGAACGGTGACCCACCGATTCGCCGCCGGCTGCGCCCTTGAATCCGACCTCGCGCGACTCCTTCGTCTCCAGCCATTTGCCGAGTTCGCCCGGCGACATGTTCACGACGTTCTTGAAATCGCGGATCGCTTCCTCGCTGTCGTCATTGCCATGCTTCACTGCATCGCCCGGTTTGGTCGTTTTCGTCATCGCGTTGAGGACTTTCCAGAAATCGATCAGCGGCGCAGCGACTGCCGTGCCGCCCGCGCGATGCTCGCCGCATCGACGCCGAAGAAATCGCGCAGCGCGACGCGCGTGTCGCTGCGTCCGAATCCGTCCGTGCCGAGGGTCAGGTAGCGGCGGCCTTCCGGCAGGAAGGCGCGGATACTCTCCGGCACGGCACGCACGTAGTCGGTGGCGGCAACGATCGGCACCGTCGATCCGCCGAGCTGGCGGGCGACGAACGGGATCTCCGCATCGGCGGGCCGGCCCGTGCCTTCGAGCATCGCCGTCTCGCAGCGCACGCCGTCGCGCGCGAGCTCGCTCCAGCTGGTCACGCTGAACACTTCCGACGCGATACCCTCGTCTGCAAGCAGCCGTGCGGCCTTCACGACCTCGTTGAGGATCGCGCCCGAGCCCAGCAGCGTCACCTGCGCCGCGCCTTCGGGGCCATGGCGACCGAACCGGTAGCAGCCGCGCAGCACGTCGTCGTGGACGTCCGCGGGCAGGCTCGGCTGTGCGTAGTTCTCGTTCATCAGCGTCACGTAGTAGAAGACGTCGCGCTGTTCCACCATCATCTCGCGGATGCCCGCATCGACGATCACGGCCATCTCGCCCGCATAGGCCGGGTCGTAGGCCTTGCAGTTGGGAATGGTCGCAGCCACCAGGTGGCTGGAGCCGTCCTGGTGCTGCAGGCCCTCGCCGCCGAGCGTGGTGCGCCCCGAGGTCGCGCCGAGCAGGAAGCCCCTCGCGCGCTGGTCGGCCGCGGCCCAGATCGCGTCGCCCACGCGCTGGAAGCCGAACATCGAGTAGTAGATGTAGAACGGCAGCATCGCCAGGCCGTGCACGCTGTAGCTGGTGGCCGCGGCCGTCCAGCTCGCGATCGCGCCGGCCTCGCTGATGCCTTCCTCCAGGATCTGGCCGTCGGTGGCTTCGCGGTAGCTCAGGATCGAGTCGATGTCCTCGGGCGAATAGCGCTGGCCGACGCTCGAATAGATGCCCACCTGCTTGAACAGGTTCGCCATGCCGAAGGTCCGCGCCTCGTCGGCCACGATCGGCACGATGCGCGGGCCGAGCGTGGTGTCCTTGAGCAGCGCGCCGAGCATGCGCACGAACGCCATCGTCGTGCTCATGTCCTTGCCGTCGGCGGCGATCGCGAACTGCGCGTAGGCGGCGAGTTCGGGCTTGGCGACGACCTCGCAGTCGGTCTCCCGGCGCGGCATCGAGCCGCCGAGCGCGTCGCGGTGCTCCTTGAGGTAGCGCATCTCGGCGCTGTCCTCGGCCGGCTTGTAGAAGGCGAGCGAGGTCGCCTGCTCGTCGGTCAGCGGCAGGCCGAAGCGGTTGCGGAAACCGATCAGGTCGGCGTTCTCGAACTTCTTGTGCGAGTGCGTGGTCATGCGGCCCTGGCCGGCACCCATGCCGTAGCCCTTCTTGGTGTGGGCCAGGATCACTGTCGGCTGGCCACTGTGGGCCGCCGCGGCGGCGTAGGCCGCGTGGATCTTCACGATGTCGTGCCCGCCTCGTTTCAGGCGGTCGATCTGGTCGTCGGTCATGCCCTGGGCGAGCTTGCGCAATTCCTCGTTCTGGCCGAAGAAGGTGTCGCGGTTGAAGCGCCCGTCCTTGGCGGCGAAGGTCTGCATCTGGCCGTCGACCGTATCGCCGAGCGCACGCGCCAGGGCGCCGCTGCCGTCGCGCGCGAAGAGGCCGTCCCAGTCGCTGCCCCAGACCAGCTTGATCACGTTCCACCCGGCACCGGCGAACAGGCGCTCGAGCTCGTCGATGATCCGCCCGTTGCCGCGCACCGGGCCGTCCAGGCGCTGCAGGTTGCAGTTCACGACCCAGACCAGGTTGTCGAGCTTCTCGCGCGCGGCCAGCGTGAGCGCGCTCATCGATTCGGGCTCGTCCATCTCGCCGTCGCCGAACACGCCCCAGACCTTGCGCGCACCGCAGTCGAGCAGCTTCCGGTCGGTCAGGTAGCGCATGAAGCGCGCGTGATAGATCGAGCTGATCGGGCCGATCCCCATGGAGCCGGTCGGGAACTGCCAGAAGTCGGGCATCAGGTAGGGATGCGGATAGCTCGACAGGCCGCGCGCGCCGGTGCCCTCGGTGAACGCAGGCGCCGTGAGTTCCTGCCGGTAGTGGCGCAGGTCGTCCTCGCTCAGGCGGCCTTCGAGGTAGGCGCGTGCGTAGACGCCGGGCGAGCTGTGCGGCTGGAAGAACACGAGGTCGCCCGCATGAGCCGCCTGGCCGGCGTCGCTGCGCGCATGGAAGAAATGGTTGAAGCCGACCTCGAACAGGTCCGCCGCGCTGGCGTAGCTGGCGATGTGGCCGCCGAGCTCGCCGTAGGAATGGTTGGCGCGCACCACCATCGCGAGCGCGTTCCAGCGCATCAGCGAGGCCAGCCGCTCCTCGATGGCGAGATCGCCGGGAAACGCGGGCTGGTCGGCGACGTCGATGGTGTTGACGTAGGGCGTCGCGAAATCGGGCTTCCAGCCGATGCCCTGGCCGCGCGCGACCTGGGCCAGCGCGTCGAGCACCTGCCGGGCGCGTGCCGGCCCGGCGGACTGCACCACGGCGAGCAGCGCCTCGCGCCACTCCGCGGTTTCGGCGGGATCGGCGTCGTCGAACGGATGGAGGAAGGAAAGGGATGTCTCGGGAGCGTTCATTTTTATGAAGGGCCGGAGGCCGTTTTCGTTCGAGTCAGTGCAGGTGCTTCGGTCGGCGGCCGCCGCCATGTCCGCCACCGTGCCCGCCGCCCGTGCCGGGCCCGCCCGAGCCACCGCTGCCGCGCGGGCGCTTTCCGATCTCCAGCGAGTTCACGAGCGCGTCGAAGCGCTCGCCGAAGAGCTTGTCGATCTCGCTCACGACACCGCCGAGTTCGGCGCCGTCGAAATGCCGCTCCATCAGATTGATCACGTCCTCGACCAGCAGGTCGCGCTGGACCTGCATGATCGCGGCGGGATTGGGCCCGACGAACAGCATGACGAAGTCGTCGCGCGACTCCTCGTCGGAATCGCCCTCCTCCTCGTCGAAGTCGGTGTCGTAGAACGTGATCTCGATGGCTGCGCCCTGTTCGGCGAGCTCGTTGAGCGCCATGCACATCTCGTCGAGTTCCTGACGGAAGTCTTCGTCGCCGGCGACCGTCCAGCACATCTGCAGCATGTGCTCCTTCGGTTCGAAGCGCAGGCCCGGTTCTTCCTCGTAGGAGCTGGTGGCGCCGTCGGCCAGGGATTTGGCGCCGGCGTACTTCCAGAGCGGCTTCAGCGCCTCCTGGATCTGCGCGAAGGTGACGTCCGAGCGCAGCGGCACGTCGCCATGCACATGAATCTCGAATGGAGCGTTGTAACGAGGCATGTCTTGCTCCCTTGTGTTGTAACGGTACGCAGCCGGGCGCTGATCCGGCAATTTCATCGCGCCATGCAATGAAGTTTAAGCGTATCGCTTCCAGGGCGGCATCGCACGCCGACACCACGTACCGATCGCGACGGCCGAGCCGATGACCTCACGCCACAGAAATTCCGGGTGAAAGGCGTGACATGGCGATGCGCGGGCGCGGTAGCACTTTTTTCTACGCAAATCCACTCTGCGATTGCGGGTTATTTCGCAATGCGAAAGAAGTGTGTCGAATTCGTCACGTCGATGGCTCGATCGTGGGCTTCGAACGTCACGACCTGCAGTTTCTCGTGACTAGGGATTACCCAGATCAGCGCTCGGATGGCTGCTGGAATCGTGTCGCAAAATTTTGAGCTGTCCAGTCCAGGGCGGGTCAGCCAAAACGGCTCGATGATCGCAAACGATTGATCGCAAAGGGATTTC
>JAKONL010000428.1 GCA_022701965.1 Burkholderiaceae bacterium
AGGATCACCTTGGTGAAGGTCTGCAGGCGCGTCGCGCCGAGCGAGGTCGCCGCCTCCTCGAGTTCCTTCTCGGTGTCCTCGAGCACCGGCTGGACCGTGCGCACCACGAACGGCAGGCCGATGAAGATCAGCGCGATCACGATGCCCGCGGGTGTGAAGGCGAGCTTGATGCCGTGCGGCTCGAGGAACTGCCCGACCCAGCCGTTGCCGGCCAGCAGCGCGGTCAGCGAGATGCCGGCGACCGCCGTCGGCAGCGCGAACGGCAGGTCGACCAGCGCGTCGACGATGCGCTTGCCCGGAAACTTGTAGCGCACCAGCACCCAGGCCACCAGCAACCCGAACACCAGGTTGACCAGCGCCGCGAGGAACGAGGCGCCAAACGTGAGCCGGTACGACGCCATCACGCGCGGCGAGGTCGTCGCGGCCCAGAACTGCTCCCAGGTCATCGTGAAGGTCTTGAACACCAGCGCCGACAGCGGAATCAGCACGATCAGGCTCAGGTAGAGCACCGTGTAGCCGAGCGTGAGATTGAATCCGGGCAGCACGCGGCGCGAGCCGCCCGCGCGACCCGGACGCGACATCGGCGCCGCCGCGGACGACAGCGCCGAGGAGGAAACGCCGCTCATCGCGCTGCGGTGTAGAGCTTGTCGAACTGCCCGCCGTCGTTGAAGTGCACCTTCTGCGCTTCGCTCAGGCTGCCGAAGAGTTCCTGCACGGTGAACAGCTGCAGCGGCTTGAAGGTGGTGGCGTACTTCTTGAGCACGGCCTGCGAACGCGGACGCAGCGCGTGCTTCGCCGCGATCTCCTGGCCCTCGTCGGAATACAGGTAGTCGAGGTAGGCCTTGGCGAGCGCGCCGGTGCCCTTCTTGGCCACGGTGCGCTCGACGATGGCGACCGGGTTCTCGGCGACGATGCTGATCGACGGATACACCGCATCGACCTTGCCGGCACCGAACTCGCGATCGATCGACACCACTTCGGATTCAAAGGTGATCAGCACGTCGCCGATGCTGCGCTGCAGGAAGGCGGTGGTCGCGTCGCGGCCGCCGCGCGCGAGGATCGGCACGTTCTTGAACAGCTTGCCGACGAATTCCGCCGCCTGCGCGTCGGTGCCGCCCTTCTTCTTCACATAGCCCCAGGCCGCGAGGTAGGCATAGCGGCCGTTGCCGCCGGTCTTCGGATTGACCACCACGACCTTGACGTCGGGCTTGATCAGGTCGTCCCAATCCTTGATGCCCTTGGGGTTGCCGTTGCGCACCAGCAGCAGCATCGTCGACGTGGTGGGCGACGCGTTGTCGGGGAAGCGCCTGGACCAGTCCTTGGCGACCACGCCGGCGTTGGCGAGGAACTCGACGTCGGTCGAGGTGTTCATCGTGACGACATCCGCGTCCAGGCCGTCGGCGACCGCGCGCGCCTGGGCGCTGGAGCCGGCATGCGACTGGTCGACCTTCACGTCCTGCCCGGTCGTCTTCTTGTAGTGGGCGACGAAGGCGGTGTTGTAGTCCTTGTAGAACTCGCGGGCCACGTCGTAGGAGACGTTGAGCAGGGAATTCGCCTGCGCCGCCGCGTTGCCGCCGATGAAGGCCGACGAGGCGATGGCCAGCGCGAGAGCGACGGTCTTGATTCTGGAAGTCATAGGGATTGCGGAGATTGCGGGGAAGAGAAAGAGACGGAAGCCGACGGGGCGCGCGGCGACATCGCGACCAGCGACTGCAGCAGCGCCAGCCCCAGCGGCCAGTCGCCATGGCCCGAGTCGAGGTTGATGTGGCCCGCATTCTGCATGCGGACGAACTCGCTGCGCCATGCCCGCGCGTAGGCGCCGGCCAGGCGTACGGGACAGAAAGGATCGGTATTGCTCGCCACCACGATGCTCGCGTAGGGCAGCGGCGCATGCGGCACCGGTGCGAAGTCGTGCAGCGCGGCGCGCCGGTCGGGGTCCGCCGGCGCCACGAGCAGCGCGCCCGAAATGCGGGCCGCGACCTCCGGCGGCAGGTGGGCGGTCGCGATGCAGCCCAGGCTGTGTGCCGCGACGACCACCGGACCGTCCTGCGCGAGGATCAGCTCGCCGATCGCTCGCACCCACGACTCCCGGCGCGGCGAGACCCAGTCGTCCTGCACCACGCGCACCGCGCCCTGCATGCGTTCCGCCCACAGGCTCTGCCAGTGGCCGGGACCGGAGTCGCGCCAGCCCGGGACGATGACGATCGTCGGGCTCACGCGCTCACTTGTTCGGCTGCGGCGTGACGCGCAGGTAGGGCCGCACGGCCTTGAAGCCCTTCGGGAATCGCTCGGCCAGTTCGGCCGGGTCCTGGATGCTCGGGACGATCACGACGTCGTCGCCGTCCTGCCAGTTCGCCGGCGTCGCGACCTTGTGGCTGTCGGTGAGCTGCAGCGAATCGACCACGCGCAGCAGTTCGTCGAAGTTGCGGCCGGTGCTCGCCGGGTAGGTCAGCGTGGCGCGGATCTTGTGCTGCGGATCGATCCAGTAGACCGTGCGCACGGTGGCCGTGGTGGACGCGCCCGGGTGGATCAGGTCGTAGAGGTCGGCGATCTTGCGGTCGGGGTCGGCCAGGATCGGGAAATCGACGGTTGTGTTCTGCGTCTCGTCGATGTCGGCGATCCATTCCTTGTGCTTGCCGACCGGGTCGACGCTGATGGCGATCGGCTTGACGCCACGCTTGGCGAATTCGCCCGACAGCGCCGCGGTGCGGCCGAGCTCGGTCGTGCAGACCGGCGTGAAGTCGGCCGGGTGCGAGAACAGGATCACCCAGGAATCGCCCGCCCATTCGTAGAAATCGATCGGGCCGCTGCTCGAGTCCTGCTGGAAGTTGGGTGCGGTATCGCCGATGCGAAGGGTGGCCATGTCGTCGTTCCTTGGGTTGCGCTGACTGCGGGAGGAGCGATTGTCGGAACCATCGCTCGGATAACAAACGAATATCTATTTGTTTGGATATGCGTTTTCGCTACTAAGGAAACGCCGCCGCATCGCCGCGCAGTTCGTCGCCGCGCAATCCGGCCGCCAGGAAATCGATCAGTTGCCGCACCGCCGGGACCAGCGCCCGTCGCGGCGCATAGACCGCGTGGACGATGGACGGCGGCGGCTGCCAGCCGGGCAGCACCTCGACCAGCTCGCCCGACCGAAGCTCCGCGCGGCACATGTAGTCGGGCAGCATGCCGGCGCCGACGCCCTGCTGGATCGCCATCTTGAGCGTGAGCAGGTCGTCGGCCACATAGCGCGGCGCGTGCGTCATCCGGTGCAGCCGCCCGTCGGGACCCGCCAGCGTCTGGCTGGCGCGGCCTTCGCTGGCCGACGACATGGCGACCGTGTCGATCCGCGCCAGGTCCTCGGGCGCACGCACCGGCCCGTGCGCGCGCATGCGCGTCGCGCTCGCGACCCACACGCCGCGGCTCGTCCCGAGATGCCGGGCGGCGAGCGTCGCGCTGTCCTCGACGACCGAGCGGACACGCAGGGCGATGTCGACGCCCTCCTCGACCGGATCGACCGGCCGGTTCACCACGCGCATCTCGACCCTGACCTTCGGATGCCGCGCCATGAACGCCGGCAGCAGCATGCCGACGGCGCCCTGCGCCAGCGTGACGGGGCAGCTCAGGCGCAGCGTCCCTTGCGGCTCGGTCTGCACCTGCGCCACCGCTTCGGCAGCCGTCCGTGCGGCGTCGCGCATCGCAGCGCAGTGACGCAGATAGAGCTCGCCGGCCGGGGTCAGCGACAGCCGGCGCGTGCTGCGCTGCAGGAGCTGTGCGCCCAGCGACGCCTCCAGATCGGCGATGCGGCGCGAAAGCCGCGACTTCGGGATGCCGAGCGCACGGCCGGCGGCAGAGAAGCCGCCGCGTTCGGCGACTTCAGCGAAAAACACCATGTCGTTGAGGTCCTGCATCGGCCCATTGTCCTGCCCACAGAACGAACCGACCCGAATTCACCACCTTATCGGCGACTTGACCTGAAAATAGAATGAGGCACCTGCCAACCAGGCAAACCCTACCCATGAAGAAAGCGAGTGACGACATGAAATTGCTGCAAGTGGATTCGAGCGTGCTGGGCGCGGCGTCGACCTCGCGACGACTGACCTCCGCCATCACGGCCGAATGGCTGCGTGTGCACCCGGACACGGACGTCGAGCTTCTCGACCTGGCGACCGACACCCCCAACCATTTCGGTGCCGACGCGCTCGGCATCAAGACCGGAGCCCAGAGCGAGCCGACCGAGGCGCAGGCGCGCGAGAACGCCGTGTCGGAGCGCCTGGTGCGCCAGTTCCTCGCAGCCGATGTCGTCGTGGTGGGCGCGCCGCTCTACAACTTCACCGTGCCGACGCAGCTCAAGGCCTGGATCGCCCGTGTGGCGCAGACCGGCCGAACCTTCAGGTACACCGAGAAGGGCCCGGTCGGGCTGGCCACCGGCAAGACGGTGATCGTGGCGTCGACCCGCGGCGGCGTCTACTCGACCTCCGCCGAGGGCCAGGCCATGGAGCATCAGGAAAGCTATCTGAAGACCGTGTTCGGCTTCTTCGGCATCACCGACGTCCGCATCGTGCGCGCCGAAGGCCTCTCGATGGGCGACGCTGCCCGGGACGCGGCGATGGCGGACGCGCACGG
>JAKONL010000284.1 GCA_022701965.1 Burkholderiaceae bacterium
CGGCACCAGCCGCGGCGGCCGCACGCCGCTGGACCAGCTCACCGGCACGCTCGACACGCAGGCGAGCGCCGACGGCACGCGGCTGACCTACACCGGCCTGAAGGCCCGCTCGGGCATCCTCACGGCCACCGGCTCGGCGCGCATCTTCAACCGCAAGCTCGAGGGCGAGGTGGCGGTGGACATCGTCGACGGCGTCGTCGGCGTGCCGCTCAGGCTCGGTGGCACGCTGGACGCGCCCGAACTCTCGCTGACCGGCGGTGCGCTCGCCGGCGCCGCGGTCGGCACCGCCGTGCTGCCGGGCGTGGGCACGGCCATCGGCGCACGCATCGGCCAGCAGATCCAGCGCATCTTCGGCAGCGAAGGCAAGAAGAAACAACCGCACAAGGGGCCACGGGCGCCATGACTCTCCAGATTCCGAACATTCCCCAGATCCGCCTCTACCAGGACTGGCTGCGCGACACCCGCGGCCTGCGCTTCGACGACTACGACGCGCTGTGGCGCTGGTCGGTCACCGAACTCGACGCGTTCTGGCAGAGCATCTGGGACCATGCCGGCATGCGCTCGCCGACGCCGCATCGCGCCGTGCTGGCCGAGAACCGCATGCCGGGCGCGGTGTGGTTTCCGGGCGCGCAGGTCAACTACGCGCGCGAGGTGCTGCGCCATGTCGACGCGGCGCACGCGGCGGGCATGCCGGCGATCGTCAGCGACGACGAGCGCGGCGCGGCGCGCGAACTGTCGTGGCCCGAACTGCGGCGGCAGGTCGCATCCGTCGCGCTCACGCTGAGGTCGCTCGGCGTCGGGCGCGGCGACCGCGTCGCGGCCTACCTGCCCAACGTGCCCGAGACCATGGTCGCCTTCCTGGCGTGCGCGAGCATCGGCGCGGTCTGGAGCGTCTGCGCGCCCGACATGGGCACGGCCGCCGTGGTCGACCGCTTCCTGCAGATCGCGCCCACCGTGCTGATCGCGGCCGACGGCGTGCACTACGGCGGCCGGGCGCTCGACCGCGGCGCCGTCGTGCAGGACCTGCGCGCCGCGCTCCCCAGCGTGCGGCATCTGATGCTGCTGCGCACGCCGTTCGCTTCGCGATCGATCCCGGCGGAGGTCGAATGGAGCGATGCCGTCGCGCGCGATGATGCCGAGGTCGCCGGCTTCGCGCCCGAATGGCTGCCCTTCGACCATCCGTTGTGGATCGTGTATTCAAGCGGTACCACCGGCCTGCCCAAGGCCATCGTCCACGGGCACGGCGGCGTCGTGCTGACGATGTACGCCTGCGGGCTGCACAACGACATCGGCGCGAGCTATGGCGCCAACAACTTCGGCGAGCGCTTCCACTGGTACAGCTCCACCGGCTGGATCATGTGGAACTGCCAGCTCGCCGGGCTGGCCGTCGGCGCGACCATCGCGCTCTACGACGGCAGCCCCGCCGCAGCCAAGGACCGTCCGGACTGGGGCGTGCTCTGGCGCTTCGTCGCGCGGCACCGCGTCACGTTCTTCGGCGCCGGCGCGGCGTTCTTCGCGAACTGCATGAAGGCGGGCCTCGACGTCGCGGCCTGCGGCGACCTGTCGCGCGTGCGCGCGCTCGGCAGCACCGGATCGCCGCTGGCCGCCGACGTGCAGCGCTGGGGCTCGGCGCAGCTGCGCGCGGCCGGGTCGCCGGACATGTGGTGGTGCAACATTTCCGGCGGCACCGACTTCTGCGGCGCCTTCGTCGGCGGCCACCGCGAGCTGCCCGAGGTGCCCGGACAGATGCAGTGCCGTCAGCTCGGCGCCGCGGTCGAGGCCTGGAACGCGCACGGCGAGGCGGTGATCGGGGAGGTCGGCGAACTGGTCTGCGTGCAGCCGATCCCGTCGATGCCGCTCCACCTGTGGAACGACCCGGGCGACGCGCGCTACCTGTCGAGCTACTTCGACACCTGGCCCGGCATCTGGCGCCACGGCGACTGGATCGAGGTCGGCGAGGACGGCGGCTGCGTCATCTACGGGCGCAGCGACGCCACCATCAACCGCCAGGGCCTGCGCATGGGCACCAGCGAGATCTACAGCGCCGTCGAGGCCTTGCCCGAAGTGCTGGACTCGATGGTGGTCGACCTCGAATGCCTGGGACGCGAGAGCTACATGCCGCTGTTCGTGGTGCTTCGACCGGGGTGCGTGCTCGACGCCGTGCTGCGCGGACGCATCGATGCCGCGATCCGCAGCGCGCTCTCGCCGCGCTTCCTGCCCGACGACGTGTTCGTGGTGCCGGAGATACCGCGCACGCTGTCGGGCAAGAAGCAGGAGCTGCCGATCAGGAAGCTGCTGCTGGGCCAGCCGGTCGACAAGGTCATCAACCGCGAGGCGATGGCCAACCCCAATTGCCTGGACTGGTACGTGGAGTTCGCGGCGCGACGCGCTCAGTGACGGCGGGCGCCCCACGCGCCCCATCCGCCTCGCGCCGGCGCCGCCGCGACGCGGTTCATGCGGACTTCGTTCTCCGCCAGCTGGAGCAGCTGCGACGGCACGGGCACCGCATCGGCC
>JAKONL010000461.1 GCA_022701965.1 Burkholderiaceae bacterium
ACGCTCGAGTCGACACCGCCCGACAGGCCGAGGATGACTTCCTCGTCGCCGACCTGCTCGCGTATCTTCGTCACCGCTTCCTCGACATGGTCGCGCATGACCCAGTCGGCCTTCGCTTCGCAGATGCCGAGCACGAAGCGCTCGAGGATCGCCTTGCCCTGCTGCGTGTGCGTGACCTCGGGATGGAACTGCACCGCGTAGAACTTGCGCTCCTCGTCGGCCATGCCGGCGATCGGACAGCTCTCGGTACTCGCCATCAGCCTGAACCCGGGCGGCATCTCGGTCACCTTGTCGCCGTGGCTCATCCAGACGTTGAGCATGCCGGCGCCGTCCTCGGCGGTGAAGTCGGCGATGTCGCTGAGCAGCCTGGTGTGACCGCGCGCGCGCACGGCTGCAGAGCCGAATTCGCGCTTGTGTCCGCTCTCGACCTTGCCGCCGAGCTGGTGCGCCATCGTCTGCATGCCGTAGCAGATGCCGAGCACCGGCACGCCCAGCTCGAACACCGCCTGCGGCGCCTTGTCGGTCGTGTCCTCATAGACGCTGGCATGGCTGCCCGAGAGGATCACGCCCTTGAGCGAGCCGTCCTTGGCATAGTCGCGAATCCAATCGTCGGTGACGTCGCAGGGATGCACTTCGCTGAGCACGTGCGCCTCGCGCACCCGGCGCGCGATGAGCTGGGTGACCTGGGAGCCGAAGTCGAGGATGAGGATCTTGTCGTGTTGCATGCGTGAATCAATCGGCCCGGTAGTTGGGGGCTTCCTTCGTGATCTGGACGTCGTGCACGTGGCTCTCGCGGATACCGGCCGTGGTGATCTCGACGAATTCCGCACGGCTCTGCATGTCCTCGATCGTGGCGCAGCCGCAGTAGCCCATGCTGGCGCGAACGCCGCCGGCCATCTGGTAGATGATCGAGACGATCGAGCCCTTGTAGGGCACGCGGCCTTCGATGCCCTCGGGCACCAGCTTGTCGGTGTTTGGGTTGCCGGTGCTCGATTCCTGGAAGTAGCGGTCGGCGCTGCCCTGCTGCATCGCGCCGATCGATCCCATGCCGCGGTAGCTCTTGTAGCTGCGGCCCTGGTAGAGCACGATCTCGCCCGGTGCCTCCTCGGTGCCGGCGAACATGCTGCCCATCATCACGGTGCCGGCGCCCGCGGCGATCGCCTTGGCGATGTCGCCGGAATAGCGCACGCCGCCGTCGGAGATCAGCGGCACGCCCGTTCCCTGCAGCGCGGTGGCGACGCTGTCGACCGCCATGATCTGCGGCACACCGACGCCCGCGACGATCCGGGTCGTGCAGATCGAGCCCGGGCCGATGCCGACCTTGACCGCGTCCGCACCCGCGTCGGCGAGCGCGCGCGCGGCGTCGCCGGTCGCGATGTTGCCGCCGACGACATCGATCTGCGGATAGTTCTGCTTGACCCAGCGCACGCGGTCGATCACGCCCTTGCTGTGGCCGTGCGCCGTGTCGACCACGATCGCGTCGACGCCGGCCCGCACGAGCGCTTCCACGCGCTCCTCGGTGCCCTCGCCCACGCCGACCGCCGCGCCCACGCGCAGCCGTCCGCTCGGGTCGCGCGCGGCGTTGGGGAAGCTGGTCTGCTTGGTGATGTCCTTGACCGAGATCAGGCCCTTGAGCTCCCAGGCGTTGTTGATCACCAGGAGGCGCTCGAGCTTGTGCTTGTTGAGCAGCGCCTTGGCGTCGAGCAGCGTCGTGCCGTCCGGCACGGTGATGAGCTTTTCGCGCGGCGTCATGATCTCGGTCACCGGCGCGTTGTAGCGCGTCTCGAAGCGCAGGTCGCGCCCGGTCACGATGCCGATCACGCGGCCGGCATCGACGACCGGGAAGCCGGAAATCCCCAGCTGCTCCGACAGCGCCATGACCTCCCGCACCGTGTGCGTGGGCGTGATGACGACGGGGTCGCGAAGCACGCCCGATTCGTAGCGCTTGACCTTGGCGACCTCGGCCGCCTGCTGCTGCGCCGTGAGGTTCTTGTGCACGATGCCGATGCCGCCCTCCTGGGCGATCGCGATGGCGAGCCGGGCCTCGGTCACGGTGTCCATCGCGGCGGAAACCAGGGGCAGGTTCAGCGCGATGTTGCGGGAAAAACGGGTGGCGAGGGAAGTGTCCTTGGGCAGGACCTGGGAGAACGCTGGCACCAGCAACACATCGTCGAAGGTGAGCGCTTTGCCGAGAAGGCGCATGGCTGAGGCTCCAAAAGACGGATTGTAACGAGGCCTCCGTAGGAACCCTCGTGCGGCGCTAAACTGCCGCGCATGAAACGCCACCATGCCCCGATCCTGGTCCTCGTCGCCGCGTTCGCGATCCTGCCGGCGACGGCGACGGCGCAGTGGCAATGGATCGACAGGCAGGGCAAGAAGGTCTTCAGTGACCAGGCGCCGCCGCCCGACATCCCCGACCGCAACATCCTCCAGCGCTCCGGAAGTCCGGCGCCACGGACGCCGATCGACCCGCCGGCCGCGGCGTCGGGCCAGGATGCGACCTCGGCGCGGACCACGCCGGCGACGCCGCCGAAGCCGTCCGGCGTCGACAGAGACCTGGAGGAAAAAACGCGCCGCGCCGAGGCCGACGAGAAGGCGCGGCAGGCAGCCGAATCGGAGCGCGTCGCGCGGGCGAAAGCCGAGAACTGCGCCCGCGCGCGGCAGGGCAAGGCCACCTACGACAGCGGCATCCGCGTGGCCCGGCTCAACGCCCAGGGCGAGCGCGAGGTGCTCGACGACAACGCGCGCGCCGCCGAGAACCAGCGCCTGCAGGGCGTGATCGACAACGACTGCAGCTGAGCGCGGTGTCGCACGCGCACTGGCGCGCATCCCTCCACACCTCTCAGTAGCCGGCCTTGCCGCCCTCGCGCTGTCGTGCGAACAGGCCCGTTCCGCGGGCGCCCTGCGCGCGGAAGCGCTCGCGCCGCGCGACCTTGGGGTCCACCTGGAGTGGACGGCACAGCTCGATGCGGTCGCCGTCGGCCAGCAGCCGGTCCCAGGCGACGGTCCGACCCCAGATGCCGGGCGTCATCGCGTGCCAGTCGAATCCGGTGAGGACGGCGCCGATGCGGCTCGCGCCCACGGCGTCCTGCAGCGTCGCGCCGACGGACAGGACCAGACACTCCTCGTAGACCTCTCGCGCGGCCGGGGAGCAGGCGATCGTCACGGTCAGAGTGCGGGACATGGTCACGTCGTGCCGTAGACCTGTTCGGCCCGCTGGACGAAAGCCTCGACCAGGGTCGATGCGATCTTGTCGAAGACCGGCCCGACGATCGCCTGGAGCGCGAAGTTGCTGAAGCCGTAGGTCAGGTCGAGGTCGACGCGGCAGGCACGCTCGCCGGGTTCACCGACCGGCTCGAATTTCCACGTGCCGTCGAGGTCGGAGAACGGCCCCTTCACCAGCTTGAGATGGACTTCACGACCGGGCACGTGGGTGTTCTGCGTAGTGAAGCCTTGCCGGATGCCGCCGAACGAGAGGCCGATCTCGGCGGTCGTGGTGTTGTTGCCCTCCTCCATCACGCGCGCTGCATCGCACCACGGAAGGAACTCGGGATACTTGGCAACGTCGGTGACCAGCGCGTACATCTCTTGGGCGCTGTACCAGATGAGTACGGACTTGTGGACGGTTTTCATAGAATCTGCACGATGTGTGCGTTTCGATTGTATTGATGCCGTGCGCCCCTAACTGAGTCCGACATGGCAACCAAGAAACCAGAAACTTCCTCGCGCATCGCTGACAACAAGAAAGCGGCGTACAACTACTTCTTCGAAGAGCGCTTCGAGGCCGGCATGGTGCTCGAGGGCTGGGAGGTGAAGTCGCTGCGCGAGGGGAAGGTGCAGCTGACCGACGGCTACGTGATGATCCGCGAGGGCGAGATGTTCATCGTCGGCTGCCAGATCAACCCGCTGCGCAGCGCCTCGACCCACACCACGCCCGACTCGATCCGCACCAAGAAGCTCCTGCTGCACAAGGAGCAGATCCGCAAGCTCACCAACAAGATCGAGCAGAAAGGCTATACGCTGGTGCCGCTGAATCTACACTGGAAGGCCGGCAAGGTGAAGTGCGAGATCGCCCTGGCCAAAGGCAAGGCCGAGCACGACAAGCGCGACACGATCAAGGATCGCGAGGGCAAGCGCGAGGTCGAGCGTGCGATGAAGAGCCGCAGCCGCTGACATCGCGCTTCGGACCGACCGACAGACAACGAGAAGAGAACCGACCGATGGCAGTGAAACCCCTGGAAGCCACGAGCTCCAAACCGCAGGAGGAGCGCCCGAGCTTCTCGCTGTCCAACCGCCTGGAGCGCGCGCTCTGGATCCTGACCTGGGGCCTTCTCGCCTCCTGGACGCCGCCTCCGATGCGGGGCTGGCGACGCTTCCTGCTTCGCTGCTTCGGCGCGACGATGGGTCCCGGCTCGGACGTCCGCTGCGGTGCGCGCGTCTGGTATCCACGGCACCTGCACATGGGCGCGGCATCTGTCCTGGCGAGTGGTGTCAGGTGCTACAACATGGCGCCGATCAGAATCGGCGCCGGCGCGATCGTGTCGCAGGGTGCGCATCTGTGCGCCGGCAGCCACGACATCACGTCGCCCGTATTCCAGCTCACCACGCGGCCGATCAGTATCGGCGCCAAGGCGTGGATCGCGGCCGATGCGTTCGTCGGCCCCGGCGTCGACGTGGGAGAAGGGGCGGTACTCGGTGCACGGGGCGTCGCCTTCCGGTCGCTCGAACCCTGGGGCGTGTACGCGGGCAATCCGGCGCAGAGGATCAAGCAGCGCGTGATGCGCGGCTGAGGATGTAGGCCGGCTTCCAATGTGGCGCGATGGCCGTGCCACATACCGCTAGACTGCCGGTCCGCAGGCCTCTTCCTGTTCTTCAAACGAAGGTGATCTCCATGAAACTGCTCAGCGCCACCATCCTCGCCGCCGCCCTCCTCTCCGGTTGCGGCAGCATGTACCCATCGTCGGCAATGCGCGACACCCCGACGCGCACCGCCGACGGCGTTCTGGTCGGACCGAACGGGATGACCCTCTACACGTTCTCGCGCGACACCGTGGGCAATGGCAAGTCGGTCTGCAACGGTCCCTGCATCGCCAACTGGCCGGCCCTGCTGGCGCCCGAGAATGCACGGCCGATGGGCGACTACAGCGTCGTGACGCGCGACGACGGCGTCAAGCAATGGGCGTACAAGGGCGCACCGCTCTACTACTGGGCCAAGGACACGAAGGCCGGCGACCGTACCGGCGATGGCGTCGGCGGTGTCTGGAAGACTGCCCGTCCGTGATCACCTGATCGTTCGTCGGGCCTCCCGACAAACAAGAAAGCCGGCGCATTCTCATGCGCCGGCTTTTTTTGCGTCTGCACTCACCCGGTCGGGAAAGTGCGGTTTGTAGCGATCAGCGGCTCGCGCGCTTGCGGTCGCTTTCCTTCAGGTGACGCTTGCGCAGACGCACGCTCTTCGGCGTGATCTCGACCAGCTCGTCGTCCTCGATGAACTCGACGCCGTATTCGAGCGTGAGCTCGATCGGTGGTGTGATCTTGATTGCGTCTTCCTTGCCCGACACGCGGAAGTTCGTCAGCTGCTTGGTGCGCGTCGCATTCACCACCAGATCGTTGTCGCGGCTGTGGATGCCAACGATCATGCCTTCATAGACCGGGTCGTTGGCACGCACGAACATGCGGCCGCGGTCGTCGAGCTTGCCCAGCGCGTAGGTGAAG
>JAKONL010000285.1 GCA_022701965.1 Burkholderiaceae bacterium
GATGGCGCTGTGGGTGTTGCGGGCCTTCTTCATCTGGCTGACCATGTCGCCGATGCCGGGCTTGGCGGTTTCCTCCGCGGTCAGCACGTCCTTGCCGGATGCGGCCAGCACGTCGGCGATGGCCACCGAGCGCGACGGGTCGTCTCGTACAACCATGCGGCCGTCCACGAAGACCAGCGCGTCGAACTTGACCGTGCCGAGCGGCCGGCCCGGCATGTCGTCGGCCGCGTCCAGCAGCTGCTTGCCGATAGCCTGGCAGGCGAGCTGCACCGCGGCGCCCGCCGATGCCGCCATCCAGGAACCGCCTTCGACCGGCGATGCCGGCAGGCTGCTGTCGCCCAGCTGGGACCGGATCGCCGACAGCGGCAGGCCCAGGGTGTCGGACGCGACCTGCGCCATCACCGTATAGGTGCCGGTGCCGATGTCCGAGCCGGCCGTGGCGATCTCCAGTTCGCCGTTGGCACCGAGCCGGGCGCTGGCGCTGGTCTTCATGAACATCGCGTCCCACATGCCGGTGGCCATGCCCCAGCCGGTGAGTTCGCTGCCGTCCAGCATGGCGCGCGGTTCGATCGGGCGTCCGGCCCAGCCGAAGCGTTCGGCGCCCTGGTCGTAGGCCTGGCGCAGCGCCTTGGATGTATAGGGCTTCTCGTTCATCGCGTCGATGTCCGAGTAGTTGAGCCGGCGGAAGGCCAGCGGGTCGAGGCCGGCGCGGTACGCCATCTCGTCCACCGCGATCTCGAACAGCGTCATGCCGGTGGCGGCGCCCGGTGCCCGCATGTCGCCGGGGGTGTAGGTGTCCACCTGGGCCAGGGTGTACTCGGCCGATGCGTTCTCGCAGCGGTAGTTCATCAGGCCCCAGTTGCAGACCACCTCCATGTAGTCCTCGAAGCGCGAGGTGAGGGTGGTGGCGTCGTTGACGATGGCCTGCAGCAGCCCGCTGTCGTCGGTCGCCAGGGACACCGTCTGCACCGCTTCGGGCCGGTGCACATGGGTGAACATCTGCTGGCGGGTCAGCACCAGCCGTACCGAACGCTTCAGCATCTTGGCCGCCAGGGTGGCCAGGTAGACCTGGTACTGCGGCCGCAGGCCGGAGCCGAAGGCGCCGCCGACATACGGGTTGAGCACCCGGACATCGTCCTTGGAGAAGCCGAACACCGACGCCAGGTAGGCCTGCACGTTCTGCGAGCCCTGGGTCTTGTCGTGCACCGTGATCTTGCCGTCGCCTTCCCACACCACGGTGGTGGCGTGCATCTCCATCGGATTGTGGAAATGCGCCGGCAGCCGGTATTCGTGGGACACCTTCAACGGTGCCGCGTCGTAGGCGGCCCGGGCGTCGCCGCGCGGCTTGGGCGGCTGGTATGTACTGCGCTTCTTCTTCGGCTCGTACTTGGCGGCCAGGGCCACGTCGAAGTCGGTGTTGTGCTGCTCGACGGTGTACTGGATGCGGACCAGCGCGGCCGCGTCGCGGGCGGCTTCCAGGCTGTCGGCCACCACCACCGCGACCGGCTGGCCGCTGAACGCGATCTTGTCGTCGTACAGGGCGCGGAACGGCGAGCCGGGCACCGACACCTCGTCTTCGTAGCTGCGGTCGAGCCAGGCCAGGTGCGGCCGGTTCTGGTGGGTGATGACCTCGACCACGCCGGGAATGGCGCGGGCGGCGCTCTCGTCGATGGAGGCCAGCCGGCCCTTGGCGATATCGCTGGAGACGACCCAGCCGTAGAGCAGGTCGGGGGCGGAGTATTCGGCGGCGTACTGGGCGCGGCCGGTCACCTTGACCAGGCCGTCGACCCGGTTGAAGGCATCGCCGATCCTGACGCTGGAGTGGGAATTAGTGGTCATGTCAGGCAACTCGCTTGTCGGTTTGGGACTGGGGCGTGCCGGCGGCGGCCTGCCGCAGGGCACGCACGATGGCGCGGCGGGCCAGCTCGACCTTGAAGTCGTTGCCGCCGCGGCCCTGGGCACCCAGCAGCAGCCGGTCGGCCACGGTCAGGAACAGCTCGTGCGACGGCGTCTGGCCTTCCAGCAGCGCCTCGGCCTGCGGCATGCGCCAGGGCTTGTGGGCGACACCGCCCAGGGCGACCCGGCCGGCCAGGATGCGGCCGTCGTCGTCCAGCCGCAGGGCAGCGGCCACCGACACCAGCGCGAAGGCATAGGACAGCCGGTCACGCAGCTTCAGGTAGCTGTAGTGGGTGCTGAAGTCCTCGGCCGGCAGGTCGATGGACAGCACCAGTTCGCCGTCCGCCAGCGTGTTGTCGCGCGACGGATCGTCGTCGGGCAGGCGGTGGTAGTCGGCGAAGGGAATCGTCCGCTCGCCGGCCGGGCCCTGCACCCGCACCTGCGCGTCCAGCGCGGCCAGGGCCACGCACATGTCCGACGGGTGGGTGGCGATGCAGCTTTCGCTGCTGCCCAGGATCGCGTGGATGCGCGTCTGCCCGCCGATGGCCGCGCAGCCGGCGCCGGGCTGGCGCTTGTTGCAGGCGGCGGCCGTGTCGTAGAAGTAATAGCAGCGGGTGCGCTGGTTGAGGTTGCCGCCGTTGGTGGCGGCGTTGCGCAGCTGGGGCGAGGCGCCCGCCAGGATCGCGGAGGCAAGCAGAGGGTAGCGCGCCTGGACGAGATCGTCGTCCGCGGTGTCGGC
>JAKONL010000475.1 GCA_022701965.1 Burkholderiaceae bacterium
GTTCACCGGCGAACCCTTGATCGAGTAGAACGGCACGTGCTCCATGAGCTGCTTGAGCCGCTCGGCGATGGAACTCTTGCCGCCGCCGACCGGCCCGAGCAGGTAGAGAATCTGTTTCCTCTCCTCCAGGCCTTGGGCCGCATGCCTGAAGTACGACACCACCTGTTCGATGGCGTCCTCCATGCCGTAGAACTCCTTGAACGCCGGGTAGATCTTGATGACCTTGTTGGCGAAGATGCGCGAGAGGCGGGAGTCGTTGCGCGTGTCGACGAGCTGAGGGTCGCCGATCGCCTTGAGCATGCGCTCGGGCGCGCTCGCGAAGGCAAGCGGGTCGCGCTTGCAGAGGTCCAGATAGTCCTGCAGCGAGATCACCTCTTCTCGCGTGCGGTCGTAACGGGCTGCAAAGTTGCTGATCACATCCATGGAAAAAAACCTCCATCGAGTCAATGAGGCGGTGGCCCCGAATCTGCATCGATCCAGCATAAAGCAAAGACCGCACCCGCGATGCCCGAGTGTCCTTTCACGACAACGGCCATCGACCGCGTCCGGCCGACGTCGGAACAACGATGATCCGCTTGCCTGCTACTTTTGTTTTCACTACACCCACGTTTTCATGGAGACCCTGCGATGAAGTTCACGAAATGTCTTTCCGTCGTCTCGATCGCAGCCGCGCTTGCGGGATGTGCATCGGTGGCCGATCCGCGCGGCGGCACCGGGCCGGCGGGCGGCGCGCCCGCGTCCGTGCCTGTGGTCACGGCCGATCCCGGCCCGGCGGTCGCGGGTCGGGTCACGGTCCAATGGCTCGGCCAGTCGGCCTTCAGGATCACCAGCGCGACGGGCAAGGTGATCGTGATCGATCCCTATCTCACGGCCAATCCGAAGACGCCGCCCGCCTACAAGAATCTCGCCGCGCTCGGCAAGGTCGACCTGATCCTGGTCACGCACGGCCACACCGATCACTTCCTCGATGCGCCTGCGCTATCGAGGATGAACAACGCTCCCGTGTGGGCACCCGCGGGCCTGTCGCAATCGATGCAGACGCTCGGCATCCTGCCGATGCCGCTGGCCAACCGCATGAACAAGGGCGGCAGCATCACGCCGTTCGGCCCGGGCGGCGTACGCATCACGATGACGCGTGCCGAACACAGTTCGGAACTGCTGTGGCGCAACGACGCCACGGGCAAGGACGAGACGCACGTCGGCGGCGAGCCCTGCGGCTTCCTGATCGAACTCGAGAACGGCCTGCGCATCTGGCACATGGGCGATACGGGCGTCTTCGGCGACATGCGCCTGCTCGGCGAGATGTACCGGCCCGACCTGCTGCTGGTCCCGATTGGCGGCGGCCCGTTCGTGATGAATCCGGCCGATGCCGCGATGGCGACGCGCGACCTCGTCAAGCCGCGCATGGCGGTACCGATGCACTACGGGACGAATCCGCAACTCGCCGGCACGCCCGCGCAGTTCGTCGAGGCGCTCGGTACCTCGTCGCCGGTCAGGGTGCTGGCGCTCCAGCCGGGCGAGGCGCTGGCGTTCTAGCTGAAGAATTCCTTGGCCTTGTCGAACCAGCCCTTGTCGGTCGGGCTGTGCTTGTTGCCGCCCTTCTTGAAGGACTCGTCGAGCTCCTTGAGCACCTTGCGCTGGTGCTCGGTGAGCTTGACCGGCGTCTCGACCCGCACGTGGCAGTAGAGGTCGCCGGGGTAGCTCGCGCGCACGCCCTTGATGCCCTTGCCGCGCAAGCGGAACTGCTTGCCGCTCTGCGTGCCTTCGGGAATGTCGATGGCCGCGGCGCCCTTCAACGTCGGCACGTCGATCTCGCCGCCCAGCGCCGCCGTGGTCATGCTGACCGGCACCACGCAGTGCAGGTCGTCGCCGTCGCGCTCGAACAGTTCGTGCTTCTTCAGGCGGATCTCGATATAGAGATCGCCCGGCGGGCCGCCGTTCGTGCCGGGCTCGCCGTTGCCGGTGCTGCGGATGCGCATGCCGTCGTCGATGCCGGCTGGAATCTTCACTTCCAGCGTCTTGTTGTTCTTGATCTTTCCCTGCCCCTGGCACACCGTACAGGGCTCGGGTATGATCTTGCCGGTGCCGTGGCACTGCGGGCAGGTCTGCTGCACGCTGAAGAAGCCCTGGCGCATCTGCACGGCACCCTGGCCGTGGCAGGTGGTGCAGGTGATCGGCTTCGTGCCGGGCTTGGCGCCGGTGCCGCTGCAGGTGCTGCAGTCGTCCCAGCTCGGAATGCGGATCTGGGCATCCTTGCCGTCGGCCGCTTCCTCGAGCGTGACTTCCATCGCATAGCTCAGGTCGCTGCCGCGGAAGACCTGCCGGCCGCTGGCCTGGCGTCCGCCGCGCGCACCACCGAACACGTCGCCGAAGATGTCGCCGAACGCTTCGGCGAAGCCTCCTCCGGCGAAGCCTTCGGCGCCCGGGCCGCCACGCATGTTCGGGTCGACGCCCGCGTGGCCGAATTGGTCGTAAGCACCGCGCTTCTGCGCGTCCGACAGCATCTCGTAGGCTTCCTTGACCTCCTTGAACTTGGCCTCGGATTCCTTCGCGGAGTCTCCGGTGTTCCGGTCGGGGTGATGCTTCATCGCTAGCTTGCGATAAGCCTTCTTGATCTCATCCTCGCTCGCATTCTTCGGAACGCCGAGGGTTTCGTAGTAGTCGCGTTTGGTGGCCATGGTCGGTCGTCTGAAAGGGCGTCGTGTGAAGCGGAAAAGGCTGGATCACCTCTGCAGGTGATCCAGCCTCGGGTCGGGGGAGGGCGATCAGCCCTTCTTGACTTCCTTGACTTCGGCGTCGACGACGTTGTCGTCGGCCGGCGCGCTCGACGAACCGGCGCTCGGGCCAGACTGGCCGCCAGCGTCCGGGCCGCCTGCGGCACCGGCAGCCGCCTGCGAGTCGGCGTACATCTTCTCGCCGAGCTTCTGGCTCGCGGTCATCAGCGTGCTGGTCTTCTCCTCGATCGCGGACTTGTCCTCGCCCTTGAGGGCTTCCTCGACGTCCTTGATCGCAGCCTCGATCTTTTCCTTCTCGCCGGCGTCCAGGCTGTCGCCGTGCTCGCCGAGCGACTTCTTCACGCTGTGGACCATCGCCTCGCCCTGGTTGCGGGCCTGCACGATCTCCAGCTTCTTCTTGTCGTCGGCTGCGTTCAGCTCGGCGTCCTTCACCATCTTCTGGATCTCTTCCTCGCTGAGGCCGGAGTTCGCCTTGATGGTGATCTTGTTCTCCTTGCCGGTGCCCTTGTCCTTCGCGCCGACGTGCAGGATGCCGTTCGCGTCGATGTCGAAGCTCACCTCGATCTGCGGCGTGCCACGCGATGCCGGCGGAATGCCCTCGAGGTTGAACTCGCCCAGTCCCTTGTTGCCCGAGGCGATCTCGCGCTCGCCCTGGAACACCTTGATGGTCACGGCCGGCTGGTTGTCCTCGGCGGTGGAGAAGGTCTGTGCGAACTTGGTCGGGATGGTCGTGTTCTTCACGATCATCTTGGTCATCACGCCGCCCATCGTCTCGATGCCCAGCGACAGCGGGGTCACGTCGAGCAGCAGCACGTCCTTGCGGTCGCCCGAGAGCACCTGGCCCTGGATCGCGGCACCGACGGCCACGGCCTCGTCGGGATTCACGTCCTTGCGCGGCTCCTTGCCGAAGAATTCCTTGACCTTCTCCTGCACCTTGGGCATGCGGGTCATGCCGCCGACCAGGATCACGTCGTTGATGTCCGAGACACTCACGCCGGCATCCTTGATGGCGGTGCGGCAAGGCGCGATGGTGCGCTCGATCAGTTCGTCGACCAGGCTCTCGAGCTTGGAACGCGACAGCTTGATGTTCA
>JAKONL010000486.1 GCA_022701965.1 Burkholderiaceae bacterium
GCAGGCGAGCATCCTGGTGGGCGCGCTGATCGTGCTGCTGGCGAGCGTGCTCGTGGTCTTCAACGCGCTCGCGAGCCGGCTGCTCTCGCGGCCGATGCACCGCCTGGCCGAGGCGCTCGCGCGGCTGCAGCCGGGCACCGCGGAGCGCCTGACCATCGGGCGCCAGCACGCGCACGACGAGGTCGGCATCGTCACCGCCGCGGCCAACCGGCTGCTGGACCTGCAGCAGGAGGCGCTGGAGCGCGAACGCGCGGTGCGCGCCGAGATCTCGGCGCTGGAAGCGCGCTACCGGGGCATCTTCGATTCGACCAGCGCCGGCATCTTCATCCTCTCGGCCGAGGGCGACCTGATGCAGGCCAATCCCGCGATGGGGCGGCTGCTGGGCATGCGCGATGCGTCGCTCGACGCGGCGCAGATCCCCGACTTCGCCGAGACGGTCTTCCGCGATCCGCCGCAGCTCGACGCGCTGGTCGGCCGGGCCCGGGCCACGGCCCAGCCCGAGGCGGCCGACCTCGAACTGGTGCGCCAGGACGGCGGCACGCTGTGGGCGCACTGCATGGTCTCCGACAGCGTCGACCCGGTCTCCGGGCTGCGCCGCATCGAAGGCGTGCTCTACGACATCACGCAGCGCAAGCGCCAGGAGAACGCGGCCCAGCACCGCGCCGAGCACGATCCCCTCACCGGCCTGAAGAGCCGCGCCTTCATCGAATCGACGCTCGGGCGGCACGTGCACAACGCGCGCCACAACGACGGCTCGGTGACGCTGATGTTCATCGACCTCGACGGCTTCAAGGTGGTCAACGACCGCTGGGGCCACGCCGCCGGCGATGCGGTGCTGGTGGAAGCCGCCCGCCGCCTCAAGACGCTGTTCCGCCGCAGCTGCGAGGTCGTGGGCCGCCTCGGCGGCGACGAGCTGGTCGTGATGATCGCGGGCGTGGAGGCCACCGATCCGAGCGTCGGCCTGCTCGCGGGCCGGCTGATCGACAGCTTCAGGATCGCCTTCGAGCTGCCGAGCGGCGCGCTGGCCCGCGTCGGCGCGAGCGTGGGCGTGGCCAGCTACCCGCTGCACGCGACCAATTCGAAGACGCTGATCCATGCGGCCGACGCCGCCATGTACGCGGTCAAGCAGTCCGGCAAGGGCGGCTTCGTGATCGCGGAGACCGGCGTCGCGGCCGAGGCCGCGGCGGCCTGCGAGTCGGCGCCGATGTCCCTGGCGTTCTCCAACCCCCGGGGCCTGCCGAGCCAGCCCGCGCTGCTCGACGGACCCGACGACCAGTACCCGCCGGAGCCGCTCGGATCGCACCGCGACGCCCTCACGGGCCTGCTGGACCGCCGGCGGCTGGTGGAGGAGCTCGCCTCGGCGCACGCAAGGGTCGTCGGGGGCGACGGCCACGTCGCGGTGATCTGCCTGGACATCGACCAGTTCAAGCTGCTCAACGTGGCCCACGGCTCGGAGATCGGCGACGAGGTGCTCTGCGAAGCCGCGCGCCGCTTCGAGAGCGTGCTGCGCCGGTCCGACCTGATCGCGCGCACCGGGGGCGACGAATTCGTCGCGGTGGTCTCCATCGGCGAGTCCGGTGCGGGCGAGGGCGCCGGCAGCGACGACGTGCGGCTGATCGCCGAAAGCGTCACGCGAAAGCTGCTCGGCTGCCTGGGCGAGCCGTTCCGCCTGAGCTCGTGCACCGTCGCCGTGCGGGCCAGCGCGGGCGTCAGCCTGATCGGCCCGCAGACGGCCGACGGGCTGGTCGTGCTGCGCGAGGCGCAGCTCGCGCTGCGGCGCGCCAAGACCGCGGGCAGCGGCAGCCTGATCTTCTTCGAGCAGGCCATGATGGCCGGCTTCCACGACCGGATGGCGCTGGAGGAGGACCTGCGCGCGGCCATCGGCTCGCCGCAGATGTACCTGCACGTGCAGCCGCAGGTCGACGGCCGGGGCGTGGTGACCGGCGGCGAGGCGCTGCTGCGCTGGCGCCATCCGGAGCGCGGCATGGTGCCGCCCGACCAGTTCATCCCGCTCGCGGAATCCTGCGGCGCCATCATCGACCTGGGCATCTGGGTATTGCGCGCGGGCTGCGAGATCCTGGTCGACCTGCGCCGCGACGGCGGCGACCAGACGATGGCCATCAACATCAGCCCGGTGCAGTTCGCCCATCCGGACTTCGTGGCGCACGTGCGCGATGCGTTGAGCGCCACCGACGCGCCGGCCGACGGCCTGATCCTGGAGATCACCGAGGGCGTGCTCATCACCGACATGAACCGCGTGACCGACCGCCTGCGCGAACTGGTGGCGCTGGGCGTGCGCTTCTCGATCGACGACTTCGGCACCGGCTTCTCCAGCCTGGGCTACCTGCGCCAGCTGCCGCTCTACGAGATCAAGATCGACCGCAGCTTCATCGTCGGCCTGCCGCACGACGTGGCCAGCGCCGGCATCGTCTGCTCGATCCTGTCGATGGGCTCGCACCTGGGGCTGCACGTGGTGGCCGAGGGCGTGGAGACCTCCGAGCAGTCGCAGTTCCTGGAGAACCACGGATGCCCGTCGCAGCAGGGGTGGCTGCATGGGCGGCCGATGGCGCCGGAGGGGTTCCTGGTGGCGTCGGACGGCGGGCGGGGGGAGGCCGGGGCCGGGAGCGCAGCCGCCATCGAATCGAAGGAATGCGCGGAGCCGGCGCATCCCGCCTGACGACGGACCCCGCCGGGCTTCAGGGCACGACTTCGAACGCGACGAACTGGTTTCTGTCGGTCGCCGAGTCTGCAGCGGGGAAGTTGTCGTCGGCGACCACCACCAGCGACTCACGGCCGTTCGCAAGCTTCGGGCCGAAGGTCATGCCTTCGAGATTGGCGATGCCGCCCAGGGTCGACTTCAGCGTCTCGAAGTCGAGCACCAGCCGCTTGGTCACCGGCGTGTAGCGGGCGCCGCCCAGGGACGGCGTGGCGAGGATGTCGGTCGCCGCGCGGACGTCGATCTCGTAGAGCCGTACCTGGTTGCCGACCACGCCGACCGAGAAGCTGCGCTCCAGCACGAGAAACCGCGTGTTGCTCAACGCGAGGATCTCGGTGGCGCCGCTGACCGAGAACTGGCCTGCCGTCACCGGCGCGACCTGGACCCGCTCCACCGGATAGGCGTACTGCGCGACCGCCGATCCGCTGGTGCGGTCGAACGCCGTGATGCGCGACACGCCACCCGTCGTCGGCGTCGGTGCCGGCCCGTCTTCGTACAAGGGACCTTCCGCCAGGGCGAACACCCGGGTCGTGTCCGGCGTCACGGCCAGGCCTTCGAATACCAGGTTGCTCCGCGGCCCCTTCTCGGTCGCCGACATCCGGAACATCGGCGGCAGGGCGTATTCGCGCACGTGCGTTCCGTCCGGCGTGATCTCGCGGATGAACGGATCGATCAGCCGCTGGGTGCCGGTGGCGCTCGCGAGCGTGCGCTCTCCTTCGCTGGCCCACAGCAGATTCCTGGAGGCGGGATCGATGCGGACGGCTTCGGGGTCGGGCGTCAGCGGGTCGGGCACCTTGGGATAGACCGCCCCGCCGGGTTGCTTCATCGCGAAGGTCGACACCATCTGCACGCCGCGAAACGCCGCGGCGTCGAAATCCAGTTTCGCCGTGTACATCCGGGGTGGCTGCGGCGAATCGGCGACCGTGCGGTCGTCGGAGACGAGCACGTAGCGCTGGTTGAGCACGTCGTAGTCGATGCCCGACAGGCCGCCCACGACCGTGCCGTTGAACTCGGTGCGTCTCGGAAGCACCTGTTGCCCGATCAGGCGAAGCGAACTCACGGTGCGTTCCGGCGGTTCGTCGTCGCCTCCACCGCCTCCGCAACCCGACAGGACGACGGCGCAGGACAGCGCGGCGGCGATCGTGGCCGAAAGGCCGATTCTCGAAGACATGGATCTGGTTACCCGGCAGGTGAAAAATCCAGTCTAGGAATTCAGGATGACGATGCCGTGAAAGGTCCCCGTCCGGCGTTCGGCCAGTGCTCGTCGATGGACGAAATGGTGTCGACCTCCTCCTGGGTCGGGCCGACCAGCGGGTCTTCGCAGAGCGCCGCCAGGGCCTCGCATCCGTCCCGCAGGGCGTCGATGTAGGTCGCGTGAGGCCTGGCCCCCTCGACCAGCAACTCGAACTCCGCCAGATGGTCGTGCGATTCCAGGATCTGCCAGTAGTAGTCCCCGCAATCGTGTTGATCGACGGTGACGGCGAGGGAGAGAAGGCGCGAGGTCATGCGGGAAGTGTGGTTCTTCCCTGTGACAACTCCGAGGCTCAGCGAAACATCCGGAAGACCACGAAGCCGATCACCGCCGCGAACGACACGGCCAGAAATGCCGGGTTCGCGACGACCGCCAGGAACTGCCGGACCCGGTCACCCGGACGCCGGGCCTCGCTCTGGCGGCGCAGCTCGGCCGATTCGGTCCTCGTCTTGCCCGCGATGCGTTCGAAATCGTCGTCGTCTTCCATCACCGGCGATTCTGGTGCCGGGCGATTGGTGCATCAACTGGAGTTATCGATTTCGCAACGACTGTTGCCGAACGGCCCACCGGTCATCGGGACGTCACCCGGAGCTCCTAGGACGCGAGCCGATCGTCGAGGCCGTCGACGCGAGATCACTGCGGTGTCAGCACCACCCGTTCGCGCGTGACCTTCCGCACCGCCTCGCGCGAGTAGGTCAGCGGGAAGTACTTGCCCTCGGCCCAGGTGGCCGCCAGATCGCGGTAGTGCGGGCTCGCCGGATTGCCCGACTGGCCCGGCGTGTTGACCACGCGCGAGGCGTCCCAGTTGCCCACGTCGACCACCATCCGGAACGACGCGCCCGCGTTCAGCTGGTAGGTGCCGGGCGCGTAGCTGGTCGCCATCGGCGTGGCCCAGGAGCCGCCGATGCCGCCTGCATCCACGTTCAGGCGCTGGCGCGAGGGCGCGTCGACCACGCCGGCCAGCGGGTGCTGGAACACGGCCCGGTGCAGCGTGCCCCAGCGCCACTTCGCGCTGTCGGCGCCCTGCCGGTCCTTCATGGACTGCATGGCCGGCGCGATCGAGGCCAGCAGCAGGGCGTCGCGCTCGGGCGAGCTCATCCAGCCCGCGGGGCTCTCCAGCACGGTGATCATCCGCGTGGGACTGGTGTCGGCGGCGAAGGCGCGTTCTCCGGGTGCGAGCACCTTGTCGGTCAGCGCCTTTTTCAGCGTGTCGCTGCTCCACACCTCGTAGAGCGCGGCGGCGGCGCTGTCGGCGGCCATGGTGCCGTCCCAGCGCTGCAGCAGCGCCAGGCCTTCGGCGGTGGCGGGGTCGTTGCTGCGCAGCGGGGCCAGCAGCTTCAGCAGGCGCTGCGCGGGCACGGCGACGATGTCGGTCTGCCACGCTTCGGAATCGGCGACGCTGAGTTTGCGGCCGTCGCGCGCGGCCTTCTCGAACAGGCCGTGCAGGCGCTGGGCGCGCGCCGAGTCGGACCATTCATAGCCCACGCCCTTCGGGTAGAGCGGATGGCTCGGCGGGATGTTGTTCTCATTGGCCGTGACCACGTAGCCGCGCTTCGGGTTGAACTCCCACGGCATCTCGTCGCCGTTGCGGAATCCCGTCCATTCGAAGCGGCCGTCGCCGGGCACGGGCATCAGGCCGTCCCAGTTGGGGCGGATCGGCGTCAGGCCGCCGGGAATCCAGCCGATGTTGCCGCTGTCGTCGGCATACACCTGGTTCTCGCCCGGCGCGCCCCAGCGGTTCATCGCGGCGCGGAACTGGTCGAAGTTCTGCGCGCGCATGTAATCCATCGAACCGAAGTACGGCGCCATGCCTTCCTCGAGCCACGCGGCGCGCAGCGCGAAGGCGCGGCCCTTGTCGGTGGCCAGCACCGGGCCGTGGCGCGTGAACCAGTACTCGACTTCGCGCGGCCGGGCCTCGCCCTTGACGGCGATGCGGTCGACTACCTTGGTCATCGGCTCCCACCGGCCCTGGTACTTGTATTCCCTGTCGTTGCCGGAGTTGGTCTCGTAGACGTACAGGTCCTCCTGGTCCATGTAGAAGCGCGTGAGGCCGAAGGCGATGCGGCCGTTGTGGCCGATCGAGATGCCGGGCAGGAACGGCTCGCCCGCGCCGATCACGTCCATGCCCGGCGCCGACAGGTGCGAGATGTAGCGCAGGCTGGGCGCGCCGTGCGCGCGGTGCGGGTCGTTGGCCAGGATCGGGCGGCCGGTGGTGGTCATCGACGGCGCGATCGTCCAGTTGTTGCTGCCGTAGCTCGCCAGCGTGTTGGCGTCGGGCCGCTCCAGCGTCGAGTCGGACAGGGCCAGCAACTGCTCGGGCGTGAGGTCGGCGCTCAGAAGCTTCACGTTGTCTTTGGTGAAGCGCGGGCTGTTGGTGGCCAGCGCGTAGGCGCGCTTGAGCTCGGCGCCGG
>JAKONL010000503.1 GCA_022701965.1 Burkholderiaceae bacterium
CTGAGCCAGAAGTTCAGCGAGCACGCACTCGACGCGACCGATGCGTTCGGCTACTACGCCGACGCCGGCGAACTCGCGGGCGTGCCCGAGGACGTGGTCGCCGCAGCACGCGCCGCGGCCGAAGCCGAAGGCAAGTCCGGCTACAAGCTCACGCTGAAGATGCCCAGCTACCTGCCGGTGATGCAGTTCGCCAAGAGCAGTGCCCTGCGCGAGACGCTCTACCGCGCCTACGTGACACGGGCGAGCGAATTCGGCGACCCGGCCTTCGACAACACCGCCCTGATCTCCGAGATCCTCGCTTTGCGCGAGGAGGAATCGAAGCTTCTGGGCTACAACAATTTCGGCGAACTCTCGGTCGTGCCGAAGATGGCCGAGTCGCCCGCGCAGGTCGTCAAGTTCCTGCGCGACCTCGGCGTGAAGGCCAGGCCCTTCGGCCAGCGCGATGTCGCCGACCTGCGCGCCTTCGCGTCCGAGCAGCTCGGCATGGTCGACCCGCAACCCTGGGACTGGACCTATGTCGGCGAGAAGCTCAAGGAAGCGCGCTATGCGTTCAGCGAGCAGGACGTGAAGCAGTACTTCACTGCGCCCAAGGTGATGGCCGGACTGTTCAAGATCGTCGAGACCGTGTTCGAGGTGTCGATCCGCCGTGACAGCGCGCCGGTCTGGCACCCGAGCGTCGAGTTCTATCGCATCGAGCGAGCCGGCCAATGCGTCGGCCAGTTCTACCTCGACCCCTCGGCGCGCGCCGGCAAGCGCGGCGGCGCCTGGATGGACGATGTCCGCGGTCGCTGGATCCGCCCGGACACCGGCGCCTTGCAGACGCCCGTCGCGCAGCTGGTCTGCAACTTCGCCGAAGGCGTCGACGGCAAGCCGCCGCTGCTCACGCACGACGACGTGACCACGCTCTTCCACGAGTTCGGCCACGGCCTGCATCACATGCTCACGCAGATCAACGAGCGTGACGTCTCGGGCATCAGCGGCGTCGAGTGGGACGCGGTGGAGCTGCCGAGCCAGTTCATGGAGAACTTCTGCTGGGAGTGGGACGTGCTCCAGCACATGACCGCGCATGTCGATACCGGTGCTCCCCTGCCGCGCGCGCTGTTCGACAAGATGACGGCTGCCAAGAACTTCCAGAGCGGCCTGCAGACATTGCGACAGATCGAGTTCTCGCTCTTCGACATGCTGCTGCACACCGAGTACGACGCCGCGGCTGCGAAGCCGGGCGACGTCATGGCGCTGCTCAACAAGGTACGCGGGGAGATCGCGGTGATGCCGTCGCCGTCGTTCAGCCGCACGCCGAATACGTTCAGCCATATCTTCTCGGGCGGCTACGCTGCGGGCTACTACAGCTACAAATGGGCCGAGGTGCTGAGCGCGGACGCCTATGCCGCCTTTGAGGAGACGGTGGGCAGCAACGGCGAGCCGAGCATCGAGACCGGCCGCAAATACCGGCAGCAGATCCTCGAGGCGGGCGGCAGCCGCAGCGCGATGGAATCGTTCAAGGCCTTTCGCGGCCGCGAGCCGCAGCTCGATGCCCTCCTGCGCCACCAAGGGATGGCAGAGCCGCAGCCGGCCTGAGCCGGCTTCGTTTGGACGTCGAGCGGCCTGAGAGATACTGCGGGCGTTTCAAGCCGACCACGGGAGTTCCGATGCGCCTTCAACCTCGTCGCCGTTCGCCGACCCTCGGTCGGGTGGTCGTCGCGCTCGTGCTGCTCGGCACCGCGGTCGTCGCACCGCACGCAGGGGCGCAACAGGTCTTCCGGCATGTCGACGGCAACGGCAAGGTGACGTTTTCGGACCAGCCTGGGGCTGCCGACGCCCGCGCCGCGTCGTCGGTCGCCGGTGCCCGTGCGGACTCTGGCGCCTCGGCTGCCGGCCTTCCCTACGAACTGCGGCAGGTCGTCCAGCGCTATCCGGTCGTCCTCTACACCCGCGACGATTGCGGACCCTGCGATACCGGCCGGGCACTCCTGACATCGCGCGGCGTCCCGCACACGGAACGCCAGATCAGGACGCCGGAGGACAGCGAGGCTTTCCTGAAGCTCAGCGGCGAGGACTCGCTTCCGCTCCTGAGCGTCGGCAGCCAGCAACTCAAAGGCTTCTCGGACACGACGTGGTCGCAGTATCTGGATGCCGCAGGCTATCCGAAGAGCGTCCAGCTGCCGGCTGGCTATCGCAATCCAGCGCCTCAGCCGCTGGTCACCAGGAGTGCCGCGTCGCCTTCTCCTTCCGCCGCGGCACCGCCGCCGCCGATCGGGGCCACATCCTTGCCACCGATCCCACCCGACGTCAGCGGACCGACACCCGGCAATCCGGCCGGCATCAGGTTCTAGGAAAAACGCAGCGTCTCGACGCCCGTCGTCGTACCGAGCAGGCACACCGTGGCGCGCTGGCGAGCGAAGACCCCGACGGTGACGACACCGGGCCACTGGCTCACTTCCATCTCGAACCCGAGGGGATCGGCGATCTTCAGGCCGGTGATGTCGACGATGTGCTGGCCGTTGTCGGTGACCAGCGCCTGGCCGTCCTTCTCGCGCACCTGCGCCACGCCGCCCAGGCGCTCGAACTGCCGCATGATCCGCCGCGCAGCCATCGGCACTACCTCGACCGGCAACGGAAACGCGCCCAGCACGTCCACGCGCTTGGACGCATCGGCGATACAGACGAAGGCCTTCGACTGCGCCGCGACGATCTTCTCGCGCGTCAACGCCGCGCCACCGCCCTTGATCATGAATCCGTTGCCGTCGATCTCGTCCGCCCCGTCGATGTAGACGGCGAGTTCGTCGACCGCATTGCTGTCGAACACCTCGATGCCGAGCGCACGCAGGCGCTCGGTCGAAGCCACCGAACTCGACACCGCGCCGCGGACCCGGTCCTTCATGTCCGCCAGGGCCTCGATGAACTTGTTGACCGTGGAGCCGGTGCCGACACCGACGATTTCGCCTTCGACGACGTAATCGAGCGCGGCGCGGCCGACCTGCGCCTTGAGCTCGTCCTGGGTCAGTGGCGAAGTGGTCATCGGGGAGAATCCGTCGTTGTGTTCAAAGCGTGAATTATCCGATGCCGTTGCCCTCCTCCCTGTATGGACTCGCCCGTCCGTTCCTGTTCGGACTCGATGCCGAACATGCGCACGAAGTCACGCTCGACGCGCTGGCGCGCACGCAGAACACGCCGCTCGCGCGGCTCTACACCGCGCCCCGCGTCGCCGATCCGGTCACCCTGGCCGGGCTGCGGTTCCCCAACCGTGTCGGCCTCGCGGCGGGACTGGACAAGAACGCGCGCTGCATCGACGCCTTCGCCGCGATGGGATTCGGCTTCGTCGAGGTGGGCACGGTCACGCCGAAACCGCAACCGGGCAACGCCAAGCCGCGCATGTTCAGGCTGCCGCGAGGCGAGGCGCTCATCAACCGGCTGGGCTTCAACAACGAGGGGCTCGACGCCTTCGTCGCCAATGTGCAGCGCGCGCGGTTTCGCGACGCCGGCCGCTCACCCATGCTGCTGGGCCTGAACATCGGCAAGAACGCGTCGACGCCGATCGAGCAGGCGACCGATGACTACCTGGCGTGCCTGGATGGCGTCTACCCGCATGCCGACTACGTGACCGTCAACATCTCCAGCCCCAACACGGCCAACCTGCGCAGCCTCCAGGGCGACGAGGCACTTGACGGCCTGCTCGGCGCGTTGACGGCGCGGCGCACGGTGCTGGCTGCGCGGCTCGGCCGGCAGGTGCCGATGTTCCTGAAGATCGCGCCGGATCTCGACGACGCGCAGGTCGCCGTCATCGCCGCAGCCCTGAAACGGCACGCCATGGACGGCGTGGTCGCGACCAACACCACGATGTCGCGCGACGCGGTCGCAGGCCTGCCGCATGCGCAGGAAGCCGGCGGACTCTCCGGTAGGCCGGTGCGCGCGTCGAGCAACCGCGTGATCTCCCAGTTGCGCGCCGAGCTGGGCGCTGGGTTTCCGATCGTCGGCGTGGGCGGCGTCCTGAGCGCGGCGGACGCCGTGGAAAAGATCGCTGCCGGCGCCGACGTGGTGCAGATCTACACCGGGCTGATCTATCGCGGGCCGGCGCTGGTGCATCAGGTCGGGCAAGCATTGCGCGCCGCACGGCACGCCTGAGCGCTGCCGGCGCCCTTATCGGGCGATCATCGGTGCGGTGGTCAGCGCCGGCGCATCTTCCAGATCAGCGGCACGGCGAACAGGCTCCAGCGCACCAGCCGGCGCGGCTTGACCACGGCCACGACCGCCGCGGCCGCGACACCCGTCGCCAAGGGATGCCGGCGCGCCAATCGCACCGCGGCCTGCCCGGGCGTCTCGTCGACCGGCGCCGCGACCGGTCCTGGCCGTACGTCGTCCTGCGCCGCCGCCATCACGGCGACCCGCTGACGCTGGCGATCGATTCGCGCCAGCAGTTCGTCACGTGTCACAGGTCGCCGTGGACGCGGCGTGCCTTCGGGCAGAGGGGGTTTCGCCTCGCCGACGCTCAGGCGGCTCTGCACCCACTCCCAATCGCGCGCGAATTGCTTCTGCGTCGCTTCGAGCGTGCCGACCGCGCCGCGAACGATGCCGAGCAGCGACAGCACCGCGGCCAGCCAGAGCAGCACCCATGCGCCCGCGACTGCCCAGGCGGCCGTCACGCGGTAGGAGGTATCCCAGAAATTGACGACCACGGCCATCGAAAGCAGCGCCGCAGTGACGATCGTGAGCGCGAGGACGACGACGGCCAGCAGCAGCGTCGATGTCAGACGCTGTTTCTCGTCCTGCCATGCCATCTGGAGGAGCTGGGCGCGGTCCTCCAGCGCCAGGGCGCCTTCGCCGGCGGCGATCTTCAGGCGCCGGATGCGTGCATCGAGACCCAGGAACGAAAGCAGCCTGTTCATTCAGCGCCTGCGCCCGACCAGGAGGCCGACGACGACCCCGACCGCCAGTGCACCGGCGGCGATCTGCCACGGCTCGTCGTGCGCATAGGCGTTCGCGGTCGTGGCGGCTTCCTTGGCCTTGCGTGCGGCCAGCTTGCTTTTCTCGGCGGCGAGTTCGCGCGCGATGGCAAGGCGTGCCTCGACCCGCTGGCGCAATGCCTTGATCTGCGGATGGGCGGCGAGGTCGACGTGGCCCAGCACACCCTTGACGTCGCTGGCGATGTCCTCGACGACGGCATTGGACGCTGCTTCGAGGTTGTTGGATGCACTCATTGGAATTGTTCCTCCGTGATGGCTGCCGGCAACGGCGCCGGCGTCTGCAGGCTGCTGCAAGCAGCGTGCCGAACCATGTTACATGCCGCCTAGCCGGCAGCGAGCAGTTCGCTCACGTGGCGCGCGATGGCCAAGCTGCTCGTGAGTCCCGGCGATTCGATGCCGAAGAGATTCACCAGACCCGGAACGCCGTGCGTCCGTGGACCGTCGATGCGGAAATCCGCTGCCGCCTCGCCCGGTGCGGAGATCTTCGGGCGGATGCCCGCATAACCGGGCACGAGCGCGCCGTCCTTCAACCCGGGCCAGTAACGCCGTACTTCTGCATAGAACGCATCGCCGCGTGACGGGTCGACGACGAGATCGTCGGCCGAATCGACCCACTGCACGTCGGGGCCGAACTTCGCTTGGCCACCGAGGTCAAGCGTGAGGTGGACACCGAGCCCGGCAGGTTCCGGAACGGGATAGATGAGACGGGAAAACGGCGCTTTGCCGGCGAGCGTGAAGTAGCTTCCCTTGGCGAAATAGCTTCGGGGTACGTCATCAGCCGACAGGCCGCTGAAACACGAGGCCAATGCAGGAGCAGACAAACCCGCCGAATTGACCACCGTGCGACACCGCAATTCGGTGCCGTCGACCGTCTGGAGAACGATGCCCTGCGAGGTCGAAGATGCAGATTCGACGGTCGACTTGACAGCGATCAGACCGCCCAGGTTCTCGAGATCGCCCTGCAGGGACAGCATGAACGCATGGCTGTCCAAGATGCCCGTGCTCGGTGAATGGATGGCGGCGAGACACTTGAGCGCAGGCTCGATGTCGAGCGCTTCACCACAGGAGAGCAATGCCAAGTCCGACACACCATTGGCAAGCCCCTTGGCAGCGATCGATTCGAGCTGCCGAACCTGCGCCTCGGTGGTCGCAACGATCAGCTTGCCACAGCGCCGGTGGGGAATGCCGCGCTCGACCGCGTACCTATAGAGCAGGTCGCGCCCTTCGACGCATAAACGAGCCTTGAGCGAACCCTGTGCGTAATAGATTCCGGCGTGGATCACCTCGCTGTTGCGGGAACTCGTTCCGGTGCCGATGGCGGCCTCCGCCTCGAGAACCATTACTTCGCGCCCCACCGAGGCCAATTCGCGAGCTATCGCCAATCCGACAACACCCGCACCTATCACCACGCAATCGACATCGTCCATCCTGCGAGCTTAGCGCGGGATCACGGCCCACTGGTCCGGCCGATGCGCTTCAGTTCAGACGTAGCGATGCCGAGGTCCGCGGCCAACGGAATGCCGCGGCTGACATGAATTGCCGATTCGCCATGAAATGCAGTTCCGTCGCTATCTTCACGGTGCTGTCGGGACGAATCCGGATCGCATCGACTTTGACGGATATCAGAGCACCTGCGCCTTCGTCCGGCTCCACCGGCAGCTCGCTCGGCGGAGTGCCATCGGGGGTGATGGGAGTCGGAAGATCGGGAACGTTGGGAAGGGTCGCCATGGAATCACTCCTTTGAATACATTCGTTTTACGAATCCTGACAAAGACTTACGAAAGGAACTGCGCGCTCAATGCGTCGGTGATCGCCGACACGGCGCGTGCGACATGGTGGCGAGCCTCCGAAAGCAACAGACCCGGGATGCGGTCCAGGTTCTGGCGTGCATGAAGCCGGTAGCCAAGCGCGACTCAGCCAGGAGCGTTGTCGAGCACGTAGGCGAAGAAGTCATCCAGGCCCGCGGCCTTGTCGAACACTGCATCCGCACCGTGAGCCATCGCGTCCGTGGCAGACACGTCTGCATAGTTGCTGAGAACCACGACGCGCTGGTGTGGCAGCCGGGCGCTGCAGGCGCGCACGACACCGATGCCCGACCCTTCGGAGAGAAAGAGATCGAGCACGGCGATGTCCCAGCTGTCGGCATTCTTCGCCAGCCAGTGAAGCGCCTCGGGTTGCGACTGCGCATGACCGACCACCTCCGCGCCGGCGACCTCTTCCAACGCCATGCTCAGGTTGTCACGGATGTCCGGATGGTCTTCGACAAGAAAGATTCGGGAGGTCATGAATGAAGGATTCGACATACGGGCGCACGCCGCGCCGCGCCTGGCATTCTCGCCCCGATCCCTGCGGCATCCGGAGCGAGCGAAGTCAGCCGGCATCCCGAGTTAGTTTCCACCCCGACGCGCCTGGATGGTGGGCGAACCATCGCTGATCGCACCTGGGTGAAACGCATGACGTAATTCGCACTTTCCCAATGTGCAACCTTTAGTTTTAAAAATTCGAACCCATTCAGGACCAAATTGCGCTAGATTTCGTCGCAATTCCAACAAAGTGTTTCTTCTGTCCGTCGGTCTTGCCGTGGCAAGTCGCAGATGGCCTGCAGAGATGCATAACAGGGCCGACAGGCGCCATGACATATCCCGACAGGCAGCCCGCGATGACTGCGGCTTCACGACCTTCGCTCGATGGCGGGAGGCGCACATGAACAGCCCCCTTCCGGCGGATCGCGGACTCAGCGCGGATCGCACCTACTACACCATGACATTCCTGCGCGCATTCGCCGCGCTCTGGGTGGTGGTGACGCACTGCATGATCTGGGGTGGTTCGTACTGGCACTGGCTACCGAATCCGAAACTGGCGGTCGACCTGTTCATGATGCTTTCCGGCTTCGTGATGACGGCATCCACCGGCTGGGCGCCAGACGCCAAGTCGCCACGCGATTTTTCCTGGGGCAAGTTCTGGCTGCGCAGGTTCTTCCGCATCGCTCCTGCCTACTACCTGTCGCTGTTGTGCGCCGTGCTGTTCAGTCACTACTACCTGACCGGTTATCAGCAATTCCGGGAACTCGACCCCCAGCGCTGGGCCAGCGACACGAACTACGCGCCGATGCTCATCCACTACACGGGACAGAACATCCTGCTGCACCTGAGCTTCCTGTTCGGCATGATGCCCGCCTACTCGTGGTCCACGTTCCTGCCGGACTGGAGCCTGAGCCTGGAGATGCAGTTCTACGCCGTGTTTCCGCTGCTCATCCTGGTCATGCGCCGTTTCGGAATGATGCGCGTCGCCATCGTCCTCGCCGTCGTGGCCTGGCCCTTCATTCCGATCCTGCGGCCCCTGTGGCAGGAACCGTCGCTGCTCCTGTTCAAGCTCGAAACCTTCATGGCGGGGATGCTGGCGTTCACGGCCGTGTCGGCCAGGCCCCTTCACGCATTGGCGTTGTTCGTCACGGGTTGCGCACTGATCAAGCTCGATCCGTCCAGCGCGTGGCGGTCGTATGTCATCTACGGCGTGCTGTTCATGGGCGCGCGCTTCGAGCATGCCAACCGCCTGCCGTCGATGCTGATGCGTTGGCTGCAGGGAAGCTGGGTCCGCTTCGCGGCGGACACGTCCTACAGCGTCTACCTCTTCCACGGCTTCTTCATCTCGGGCTTCGGACTGATCCTTGCCCATGGCTGGCTGACCGACCTGAGCCCGTTCGCACGAGTGGCCGCGATGATCGCGCTCGTGGTTCCAGGTGTCTATGCATCGTCCTATCTCGTGATGCGGTGGGTCGAGATGCCCGGGATAACGTTCGGCAAATGGCTGACCCGAAGAAAGACTGGTCTTTCGCCGACGCGAAACGAACACATGACCACGGCTCAGGTCGAGCGCCCCTGATCGAAATCAGTTGTGCCGATTTGCGCGAGCGCAGATCGGGCATCGACTCGTGGATTCGGAAATCTGGAAATATTGCAGGGCAGGCGCCGAATCGGCCTGAAACCCTCGTTTGTCGTTGGTGGGCGGTCCAGGTTTCGAACCTGGGACCCCAGCAGTGTGAATGCTGTGCTCTACCCCTGAGCTAACCGCCCGCATCTGTCGTTCGCCGTCTCCAGCGAAGCCCGCGATTATGCCACAGCGTTTTCCAGCGGTGCAGCCAGCTGCCGAAAAATCGTCTTCCCCTTGCTGGACTTGTCGAGCTGGCCAAGCACATCCTGGTGCGCCGACAGTTCCGGCCCGGATGCGGCGATCACCGGCAGCGTGAAGCTGCTCAAGTCCACGGCGACGACACTGCCGCCCAACGCGGGCTCGTCCGAAACGACATCGATCAGCAACGCATCCTGGCCGCGCGTCAGATTGATGTAGACGTCGGCAAGCAACTGGGCGTCGAGCTTGGCGCCGAAAAGTGCGGTTGGAGCGATCGACGCCGAAGCGGTCGCACAGCGCGTCGAGCGAATTGCGCTTGCCCGGATACACCATCTTGGCCATGGCCAGCGTATCGGTGATCTCGGAGACGAACGCCTTCAGAGGCGGCAGTCCGATGCGCTCGAATTCCTTGTTCAGGAACCCGACGTCGAACGCCGCGTTGTGGATGATGAGTTCGGCACCGCGCAGGTAGTCGACGATCTCCTCGGCCGCGGCGGCGAACTTGGGCTTGTCGCGCAGGAAGTCGGTGGTGAGTCCGTGCACCTTCAGAGCGTCTTCGTGGCTCTCGCGCTCGGGGTTGAAGTAGATGTGCAGGTCGTTGCCGCTGAGCTTGCGGTTGAGCAGCTCGACGCAACCCAGCTCGATCACGCGGTCGCCGTTGTCCGCGGACAGGCCGGTGGTCTCGGTGTCGAGGACGATCTGGCGCGACATCAGTGGTTTTCCTTCGCGTGGTTGATCGAGTATTTGGGGATCTCGATCGTCACGTCGGTCTGCGCCAGGATCGCCTGGCAGCTCAATCGCGACTGCGGCTCCAGTCCCCAGGCCCGGTCGAGCAGGTCGTCCTCCGTCTCGTCGGAGGCGTTCAGCGAGCCGAACCCCTCGCGCACGACCACATGGCAGGTCGTGCAGGCGGCGCTCATCTCGCAGGCATGCTCGATTTCGACATGGTGCTCCAGGAGCGCCTCGCAGATCGACGTGCCGGCGGGCGCCTGGACCTCGGCGCCCTGCGGACAGTATTCGGGGTGGGGAAGGATCTTGATCGTGGGCATCTGCTTGCGTGCTTCTTCTGGATTCGATTTAAAGGGATTCGACCTTGCGGCCCGACAGCGCGCGCGCGATGCCCTGGTTCATGCGTTGCGCCGCGAAGGATTCGGTGCCGTCGGCCAACACCTTGGTGGCCGCCTCGATCGACGCCGCGTCGGTGCCGGAGGTGCGGGCCGCGTCGAGCGCGGCGAGTTGCGAGTCGATGGCCGCACGTTCCTCGGCGGAGAGCAGCCCGCCGTCGGCGTCGAGCGCGCTGCGCGTCGCGAGCAGCATCCGCTCGGCGTCGACGCGCGCCTCCACCAGCGCGCGCGCCTGCATGTCCTGCTGCGCGGTCGCGAAGCTGTCCTGCAGCATGGTCGCGATCTGGTCGTCGGACAGCCCGTACGACGGCTTGACGGTCACGCTTGCCTCCACGCCGCTGCCCTGCTCGCGCGCGCCGACCGACAGCAGGCCGTCGGCATCCACGGTGAAGGTCACCCGGATGCGCGCCGCGCCGGCGGCCATCGGCGGAATGCCGCGCAGCGTGAAGCGCGCGAGACTGCGGCAGTCGGCGACCAGGTCGCGCTCGCCCTGTACCACGTGCAGCGCCAGCGCGGTCTGGCCGTCCTGATAGGTCGTGAAATCCTGCGCCATCGCGGTCGGGATGGTCTGGTTGCGCGGCACGATGCGCTCGACCAGCCCGCCCATGGTCTCGATGCCGAGCGACAACGGAATGACGTCGAGCAGCAGCAGATCGTCGGCACCGCCGTTGCCCGCGAGCTGGTTGGCCTGGATCGCGGCGCCGAGCGCGACGACCTGGTCCGGGTCGAGGTTGGTCAGCGGCGGTCGGCCGAAGAATCCGGCCACCGCACTGCGCACCTGCGGCATGCGGGTCGCGCCGCCGACCAGCACGATGCCCTGGAGCTCGTTCGTCCCGAGGCGCGCGTCGCGCAGCACCTTGCGCACGGCGGCGATGGTCTGGTCGGTCAACGCCGCGGTCGCACGCTCGAACTCCTCGCGCGACACCGAAACGCGCAGTTCGCCGGCCGCGAGCCCGGCGACGAACTCGACCGACTCGGCATCGGTGAGCGCTTCCTTGGCGACACGCGCGGCGACGAGCAGCGCGGCGCGGTCGCCATCGTTCCCGGTCGCGATCTGCGAGCCTCGTCCATCCATGACGAA
>JAKONL010000504.1 GCA_022701965.1 Burkholderiaceae bacterium
GGGGTATCGCCGCGTCGGCGCCAACGGCAACTTCCAGTTCCAGCTGGACCGACGGCCGACCGCCGGTCCAGCTGGAACTGGAAGTTGCCGTTGGCGGCAGTGCGAATGTCTACGTCACGCGGTACGAGGGTGGCGGCAGCGGCGTTGCCGGCGATGCGCCGTCGGACCCCGGGGGCTGGGCGATGCCCGCCGGCCGGGCGCGCAGCATGTACGCGAGCCTCTACGCGCAGACGCGCATCCTCGGGCTGCCGCGCAGCCGCCTCGCCATCACTTCGCGGCGCAACGAACTCGTCGTGCTCGGGTCGGTCGCGGCCACCGGCGACGAACTGCAGTGGGAGCAGGACTGGACCGACGGCGGCTTCGACTCGGCCCGGGCCGAGGTCACCACCACCATCGGCTACGCGCGCGACCGCAGCAGCGGCGCGACCCGCCGCTACCCGACCGCCGGCGTGCAGCTGCGCCAGGCGCTGGTCGGCGGCTTCAGCGTCGCGGGCAGCCTGCGCTACACCTCGCAAAGCGGCGATCTCGACACCAGCCGCGGCCTGTCGGGCCAGCTCGTGGCGGAGCGCGAACTCGCGGCCGGCTGGCGCGTCGGCGTCTCGATGCAGCTGAACCAGGCGCGGTCGACGGGCCGGCGCACGTCGCTGTTCGGCCCGCAGGTCTACCGCAGCGACGACCGCTCGGTCTTCGTCTACCTGCGCTGGGAAGGCAATGCGGGCTCGGCCTACCAGACCGCCGGCATCCGTTCGTCGGCAGCCGGGACGGGGCGCGTGGCGGGCCGGGTCTTCCTGGATGCCGACCGCGACGGCGAGGCGCAGGTCGGCGAGGCCGGTGCGGCCGGCGTCGAGGTGCTGCTCGACGGCCGCTATCGCGCGCTGACCGATCGCGATGGCCGGTACGAATTTCCCTTCGTCGCGACCGGCCGCCACCGGCTGTCCGTGACGCCGGACACGGTGCCCCTGCCCTGGGGCCTGCCCGCGCCCGCGGAGGCCCGGTCCGACGTCGAGGTGCCGCTGCGCGGGCTGGCGACGCTCGACATCCCGTTGACCCGGGTGACCGAATGAACCGATTCCGAAAAATCCCGATTTTCCCGACCGCTCCCCGCAACCTTTCGCGACCCAGAAGGAATCCGAAGATGACCCCCCGCATCCCTCCCGCCGGCCGGATCGCCGCCCTCGTGCTCGCGCTGTGCCTGCCAGCCCGCTTCGCGCTCGCGGAGAGCACCTACGGCTACAACGCCGCCGGCACCGGAACGGTCACCGCCAACGCGCGCGTGAATCTCTCCGTGACGGTGCCCAAGATGATCCTGCTGCGCGTCGGCGGCACCAACACCGCCGTCGACACGCTCGCCTGGACCGCGACCGCGAGCATCCCTGCCGTCCCGACCGTGCCGCCAGCGACCGCCGACAACGTGAATGTCGACTGGAACGGAGCGGCGCCGACCTTCACGCTCGCCGCACAGCCGGCCGCCGTCAGCGTCTATGCCTGGACCAACGCGGGCGCCGCGACCATCGTCTGCGCGGTCGGCGCCTGGAGCGGCACCGGCGCGGCGCCGGCGGTCGCGGGCTTCACGGTCGCGGCGACCGGAACGTTGCCGCATCCGGGCGCCAACCTCGGCGTCTGCGGCTCGACCACGATCCCGGCCAACGTGGTCGCCACCGGAACCTGGACCTACACGCTCGCCGGCAGCGCGCTCGTCAATTCGGTGGCGGGCGTGCGTACCGCCACCGTGACCTACACCGTCACCGGCATCTGACTCCGATGCGGGCGGGTCGGTCCATCGCGGTATCGGCAGCGGCGTTCGCGGCGCTCCTGCTGCCGCCGGAGCCCGCGGGCGCGGTGATCACCACCACGCTGCTGTCGCTGTCGGCCAACCGGCTGGTGCTGCGCGTGGGCTCGGCGCTCGGCACGATCGACATCGTCGACTTCACCGTCACCGGCGACGCGATCCGGCCCAACGCGGTACCCGTCGTCTCGCCCAACACGGTGGCGATCGTGATGACGGCGGAGAAGTCGCTGCTGCTCGGCTTGAACCTGAATTCGGCGCGGCTCACCGTCGACTCGTCCGCCGGCATGGCCTGCGTCCCCGGCTCGGGCTGCGGCAGCGTGACGATCCCGTTCACCACCGTGAGCTGGCAGACGCAGAACCCCGACGTCTCGGGCCTCGACATCCGCAGTGGCGCCTTCACCGGTGACGCCGGCCAGCAGATCGCGCTGTTCGGCCTGCCGCTGCTCACCAACCTGTCTTCTTCCACCGTCATGAACAACCTGTTGTCCTTCAGCTATGCCAACAGCACGCTTTATCCAGCGGGCACCTACCGGGGTCGCGTGGTGTTCACGGCGACGATGTTCTGAGGCGCACCGGATGCGCGGTCGACCCGCTCTGCGCCGCGCGGCCGGAATCGCCGGCCTGACCGGCCTGGCCTGCCTGCTGGCATCGGGCGCCGGCCAGGCGCAGATGGCCCGCCTCGACGACAGCGCCTCGCCGCGCGGCCGCGTGACCGCCTACCTGGAGGCCGGCGGCGACGGCGGCTCGTCCGGCCCGGCGCGGCCGCCTGGCGGCGGTTCGTCGTCGCCCTTCGCGGTGGTGCGTTTCGACGGCGTCGAGTACCGGCTGGCTACGGCGGCCTACGTGGGCCGGCGGGCGCGGATCTTCTACGTCGTCCCGGCCAACATCGCCGGCCTGCGCTCGCCGGCCGGCCTGCGCGTCGAATGGCGTGGCATGGGCCTGTTCGCACCCGGCAGCGCCGCGCCCGGCGACCGGGTGCCGGTCTGGTCCGGCACGGTGCCCGGGCCGTGGATGGGCGAGCGCTTCGACCTGCGGATGCGCTACGACCTGCGCGAGATCCTGCCGATGCCGTCCGCGTCGGCACTGGAGTTCGAGTCCTATTTCGAGATCGAGGTGCTGCCATGAAAGGTCTTCCTGCACGGCCGCTCGCGGCGCTGGCGCTCGCCTGGATCGCGGCCGCGGTCCCCGCTCCTGCAACGGCGGCCTTCGAGGTGGCGGTGGCACCGTCCCGGATCCAGCTCTCCGGAAGCTCCGGCGAGCGCATCGGCCGTTCGCTGGAGATCCAGAACGTCGGCGCCGCCGCGACCGAAGTGGCGCTGCGCACGATCGACTGGCGCTACGCCGAGGACGGCGGCATCACCTACCACGACGAGCTCCTGCCGGGCAGCTGCCGGCCCTGGGTCACGCTCGAGCGTCGCAGCATCCGGATCGAGGCCCGGGGCAAGCGCACGCTGCGCTTCCAGATCGACGTCCCCGCCGGGGCCGGCCGTCACGAATGCCGCTTCATGCTGGCCGTCGAAGGCGTTGAGCCGGCTTTCCGTGCCGCGCTCGGCGGCGGCGGCGGCGCGAATCTCGCGCTGCCGATCACCGGGCGCATCGCGGTGGCGGTCTACGTCGACATCGGCGGTGCGGCGCCCCGGCTGGAGATGACCGGCGTCAAGGTCGGCACCGACGCCGCCGGGCGCCGGACCGCGGCGCTGACCGTGCGCAACACCGGCGACGCCCACGGCCGGCTGGGCGGCAGCCTCGATGCCACCGACGCGACGGGCCGCGCCTTCGACTGGGTGCCCGAAGGCACGCCGGTGATGCCGGGCCAGACACGCGATCTCGCGCTGGTGCCGCGCGGCGGAGAGGACGGGCGTCCGGTGGCGGCACCGGTCTTCCCTGTGCGCACGCGCGGCGCGGTCGACTGGGAGGACGGCAGCTTCACGGTGGAGGCGGAATTCAGGTGACGCGACCCGGCCGTGCGTCGGCCGGCGCCGGCATCCTGTGCGCTGTCTTCGTGTTCTGGCCGGGCCTGCCAGGGGTGGGCGTCGCGCGCGCGGAGGAGGTCGTCGACGCGTCGGCGCCCTACGCGGCCAGCGCCCGGCTCGACTTCCGCCTGACGATCGACAAGTTCATCTACCTGCGCCTGGGCGGTGCCGGCTCCGGCATCGACACCGTCGCCTTCGCCCTCGTTCCCTCGATCCCGCCGGTGCCGACGCCGCCGGTCGCGGGCAACGGCGTCGCGGTGCCGTGGAGCGGCGGCGCGCCGGCCTTCGGCGTGGTTGCGACGGGGGCCGCCGTGGGTGTCGAGGTGCGCAGCAACGCCGGCGCGGTGAGCCTGCGGACGGTG
>JAKONL010000526.1 GCA_022701965.1 Burkholderiaceae bacterium
ATCGTCAGGTACTTGCTGATGCGCGCGCCGGCCTCGTCCATGGCGTCGGTCGAGCGGTGCAGGCTGCCGCCCCACAGCCGCAGCATGCGGTCCCGCAGGTCGAGCCGGTCCAGCAGGATCAGCACCACGAACACCAGCACGATGCCGGCGTTGGCCAGCGGTCCGCTGCTGGCCTCCAGCCAGCCGAGCGCCTGGCTGAAGGCCGACGGCGCGCGCTCCTCGACCACCACCCGCTGCGGCACCGTCGACGCGTTGCGGCGCTGGCCCGGCTCGGCCGCCGGCGCCTGGGGCGCGATGTCGACCTCGGCCTTGAAGGTGTCGAAGGTCTTGATCACGCCGTCGAAGACGCCGGGCCGGGCGAAGTCGGTGCGCAGTCCTCGCAGCTTGGTGGTGATGTTGCTCTGGTAGGTCGGCAGCTGCGCGCTCAGCGTGCTGACCTGGTTGCCCAGGAACAGGCCGCCCAGCCCGATCAGCGACAGCGTGAACAGCACCACGACGATCACGGCCGGCGCGCGCGGCAGGCCCCAGCGCTTGAGGCGCACCACCAGCGGGTCGAGCACGAAGCCCAGCAGCACCGACAGCGCCAGCGGCACTAGGATCTCGCGGCCGTAGTAGAGCGCCGCGATGATCACCGCCGCGGTCACGAGGCCGATCATCAGCTTGAGTTCGGGCAGGGCGCCCGAGGCCGCCGTGATCGGCAACGCGGCGCGCATCTGCCGCATCTCGGCGATCTCGCCGATCTCCGTCGCGGCCTCCACGACCGAGCGCGACGGCCTGGGCGGCGGGCTCATGCCGATGCTCCCGAAGCCCGGACCGGGCGGTTTCGAGGCGGGCGGACGGCGTCCGGCGAAGGGAGGTGGTTCATAGGTGCTCGAGGCGTTTCGATCGCCCGGGTGCGACCCAGCGCGGGAACTTAAATGCCGGCCACGCATCGTCGTGTCGGACGAAGACAGGGCGGGCCGACCGCAAATGGCGGCTCGTCGCCCGCCCCGGCGGCTCGCGGGTTCCGCCCGAGCCTCGCCGGCCCGGGCACGGGGAATAATTCCGGGCTCACCACGGAGGCCCATCGACGATGTACACGCTGCACCACTGCGTCAGCGCCCGCTCCTTCCGCGTGCTCTGGATGCTCGAGGAACTCGGCGCGCCCTACGCGCTGAGGATGCTGCCGTTTCCGCCGCGCGTCGGCGCGCGCGAATTCCTGCAGGTGAATCCGCTGGGCACCGTGCCGGCGTTCTCGGACGACGGCGACGGGCGCTCCGGCGACGGCCCGGTCCGCATGACCGAATCGGCCGCCATCTGCCAGTACCTGGCCGCCCGCGCCGCGCCGACGCCGCTCGACGTCCAGCCGCACGAGGCGGAGTTCGGCACCTACCTGAACTACCTGCATTTCGGCGAGGCGACGCTGACCTTCCCGCAGACGCTGGTGCTGCGCTACGGGCGCTTCGAGCCGCCGGAACGGCGCTCGCCCCAGGTCGCGGGCGACTACGCGAAATGGTTCCTCGCGCGCCTGCGCACGCTGGAGCCGCTGCTCGCCGCGCGCGAATACCTCTGCGGCCGGTTCACGGCGGCCGACGTCTCCGTCGGCTACGCGCTGATGCTGGCCGAGCACCTCGACCTGTCCGACCGGTTCACGCCGGCCGTCGCGGCCTACTGGCAGCGGCTGCAGGCGCGCGAGGCCTTCGGACGCGCGCTGCAGGCCGAACAGCGCGGCGCGCGCGAACAGGGCGTCTCCACCGTTCCCGCACCCGACACCCCATGATCGACATCGACGACGACAGCACCATCGGCCAGACCCTGTTCGCCGCCGCCGCGCGCTACGGCGCGAACGCCCTCCTCGCCGTGCCGGCCCACGCGGCGCGCGCCTACCACCCGCAGGGCTGCGAGATCAGCTTCGAATCCGCCGCCGCGCAGGTCCGCTCGCTGATGGCGCGCTACCGGGACGCCGGCTACGGCAGCGGCCACCGCGTCGGCCTGCTGCTGGAAAGCCGGCCCGAGCACATGCTCCACAAGCTGGCGCTGAATGCGCTGGGCGTGTGCTGCGTGCCGATCAATCCCGACTACCGTTCGCGCGAGCTGGCCTATCTCGTCGACCACTCGCGCGTCGACCTGGTCGTGGTGCTCGAAGGCCGGCGCGCGCTGCTCGACGCGGGGCTGGCCGAATCGGCGCACCGGCCGGGCGTGGTCGCGTTCGAGGCGTTCGATGGCGCCGAGCTGCCGCCACCGCTCGGCCCCGGCGACGGCCGGCCCGTGGCCGCCGGGACGCCGGCCAGCATCCTCTATACCTCCGGCACCACCGGCCGGCCCAAGGGCTGCGTGCTCTCGCACCGCTACGAACTCGCCGCCGGCCATGCCTACGCGACCTGCGGCGGCCTCGCCACGCTGCGCGAAGGCCGCGAGCGCATCTACAACCCGCTGCCGCTGTTCCACGTCAACGCGTCGATCCTGTCGTTCTACTGCGTGCTGCTGACCGGCAACTGCCAGGTGCAGACCGACCGCTTCCAGCCCTCGCGCTTCTGGACCGAGGTGCGCGAGTCGCGCGCCACCGTCGTGCACTACCTGGGCGTGGTGATCCCGATGCTGCTGAACCAGCCGGTCGATGCGCACGGCATCCCCGATCGGTCGCATTCGGTGCGCTTCGGCTTCGGCGCCGGCGTCGAGCCGCAGCTGCACGCGGTGTTCGAGGCGCGCTTCGGCTTCCCGCTGCTCGAACTCTGGGGCATGACCGAGATGGTGCGCATGCTGGTGGACAACATGCCGCCGCGCCAGGTCGGCACGCGCGCCTTCGGCCGCGCGGTGCCGGGCGTCGAGGCGCGCGTGGTGGACGAGGCCGGCATCGAACTGGCCGACGGCACGCCCGGCGAGATGGTGATCCGCCATTCGGCGGCCACGCCGCGCAAGGACTTCTTCACCTGCTACCTCGACGACCCGGCCGCCACCGAGAACGCCTGGCGCGGCGGCTGGTTCCATACCGGCGACGTGGTGGTGCGCGACGCGACCGGCATGCTGCACTTCGTCGACCGGCGCAAGAACATCATCCGGCGTTCGGGCGAGAACATCGCCGCCGCCGAGGTCGAGGCGCTGCTGCAGACGCACCCGCTGGTGGCGCAGGTCGCGGTGATGGGCGTGGCCGACGAGGTGCGCGAGGAGGAGGTGCTGGCCTGCGTCGTGCTCAAGCAGCCGCCGGCGGACGAGGCGGCGCGGCAGCGGGCGGCGCGCGCGCTGTTCGACTTCTGCCATGCCGGCCTCGCCTACTACAAGGCGCCGGGCTTCGTCTGGTTCGCCGATGCGATACCGACCACCGGCACGCACAAGATCCAGAAGCACGCGATCTTCCCGAAGGACAGCGACCCGCGCGCCGCGCCCGGAATGATCGACCTGCGCGCGCTCAAGAAGCGCTGATCCCCGCGGTCCGGCTCAGGCGCCGCGGAGCTCGGCCAGCAGCGCGACCGCGCGGTCGGTCCGCACGTCCTTCTCCTCGGCCATGCGGCGCGCGACGCGGTCGACCTCCTCGCCCGTCGCGCCGGCCACCAGCGCGATGTTGCGTGCGTGCAGCGCCATGTGGCCGCGCTGGATGCCCTCGGTGGCCAGCGCCCGCAGCGCGCCCATGTTCTGCGCCAGCCCGACCGCCACCGCGACCTCGCCGAGCTCCTGCGCCGACGTCACGTCGAGGATCTTCAGCGCCAGCCGCGCGAGCGGGTGCGTCCTGGTCGCGCCGCCGACCAGGCCGACGGGCATCGGCATCTCGATGGTGCCCACCAGCGCGCCGGCGGTGTCCTTCTCCCAGCGCGTGAGCGAGGTGTAGCGGCCGCCGCGGCTCGCGTACGCATGCGCGCCGGCCTCGACCGCGCGCCAGTCGTTGCCGGTCGCGACGATCACCGGGTCGACGCCATTCATGATTCCCTTGTTGTGCGTCGCGGCGCGGTACGGGTCGACCGCGGCGAAGGTATACGCGTCGAGGATGCCCTCGATGATCTCCGCGCCCGGGCGTTCGGGCGTCGTCAGCGCCTCGGGCGTGACGCGGCAGCGCGCGCGGGAGATGCGCAGGTCGGCCAGGTTCGAGAGGATGCGCAGGCGCACCGTGCCGCCGGTGATCGTCTCGACCAGCGGCGAGACCGATTCGGCCATCGTGTTGACGGTGTTGGCGCCCATCGCGTCGCGCACGTCGACGATCAGGTGCATCACCACCATCGCGCCGCGCGGGGTATCGGGGAACACGTGCACCTCGATGTCGCGGCAGCCGCCGCCCAGGCCGATCAGCACCTTGTCGCGGCTGTTGGCCACCTCCAGGATCTCGGCGCGGCGCCGGAGCAGCGCCTGCCGCGCGCCGTACGGGTCGGTGATGCCGAGCACCTGCACCTGCGCGCGCATCAGCGGCTCGGTGCTCGAGGTCTCGAAGCCGCCGCAGCCGCGCACCAGCCTGGCCATGAACGACGCCGCCGCCACCACCGAGGGCTCTTCGACCACCATCGGTACCAGCACGTCGCGTCCGTTGACGGTGAAGTTCGCCGCCACGCCCATCGGCAGCTCGAAGGTGCCGACAACGTTCTCGATCATCCCGTCGGCCAGCGCCGGGCTCAGCGCGCCGGGCGTCGACAGCAGCGCCAGGTCGTCGGGCGACAGGTTCGCCGCGCGGCCGAGCGTCTCGAGGCGCTGCGCCGGCGTCAGCGCGCGGAAGTTGGGGAGTCGGGAATCGATGGTCATGGCGGGTCGTCTCCGTGTCGTTCGGGATATTCGGGCGGCGGCGCGGCGCGGCCGAGCAGCAGGTCGGCTGCCTTCTCCGCGATCATCATGGTCGGGATCTGCGTGTTGCCCGAGGGCATCGTCGGCATCACCGAGGCGTCGGCGACGCGCAGGCCCTGCAGG
>JAKONL010000546.1 GCA_022701965.1 Burkholderiaceae bacterium
GGCACCATCAGGCACCGCAAGGCCAAGAAGCCCGTTGGCTCCGCGCAAGCCGTGACCTACTTGAATCGCCTGCCAACCCGCTGGGCCGATTCGTCCTCTGCACTTTCGACGATTGCCAGCAGGCCGCCGCGTCGTTCGATGACGGCTTGAAATTGGGGGAGGCGCATATTTCCTGCTCGTCTTCTCGACCGCTGCTTTCCAGTGGATCGCGAACATGCTCGAAGCGTGAGAGCTTGATCGGAAACCTTCGCCCTGCAACCATGCCTATGTCTGAAGCGATTTCAGCAGTCCAGAGGCCGCAATCCCTGGCATTGCGACGAGGCCTTCACGCTCACTGGCATGAGCGTCGTGACGGCCACCGTCTCGCCCGCCTCTCGGTAAGGGACGAATTTCGCGTTCACGAGCGCGCGCTGTGCCGCCGCATCGAGCACGGCATTTCCGCTGCTATCGACCAGTGCGGTCTTCCGCACGACGCCATGCTCATCCACGTGCACACGCAGCACGACGGTTCCGTTCGGCATGGGATCGCTCAGGTTGCGACGTGGCATGGAAAGTCGGAGCCGCTCCATCGGTCGCAGCTGATCTGCCGCGACGACCCTGGTGGGCTATGTATCTGCCGTGGTCCTCGTTGCGCATCCAGTGAGACCTAGCACGCCGCCCACCAGCACAGGAGCGACGCACATCGCCAAGCGTTGAATTTTCATGGTTGCAGACGGTGCGAAGGTTCGGCTGAGGTGCCGTCGAACCATAGCTCATCGGCGCTGTCGTCGGCCAAGGCGAACGCTCACGCTCATTCGGTTCACTTTCGTATCGACGATTCCGGAGAGGAGCGCGGCACAATAAAAACGCTGATTTCTTCCCAATCGCCCCGCGAGCACCGTTCGATCCGACTCCCGCACCTCGTCGCCGCCATGCCCAGAATCCCGCCGCCCCTGCGTACGTCGTTCCCCTACCTGCATCCCGTGCAGACCCGATGGAGCGACAACGACGTCTACGGCCACCTCAACAACGTCGTCTACTACCTGTTCTTCGACACGACCGTGAACCGGTACCTGATCGAGAACGGCGGGCTCGATCCGACCGGGAACGGCCCGATCGGGCTGGTGGTCGAGACAGGCTGCCAGTACTTTTCATCGATCTCGTTTCCGGACAAGGTGCATGTCGGGCTGCGGGTGGCCGAGATCGGCCGCAGCAGCGTCCGGTACGAACTGGCGGTGTTTCGCGAGCAGGAAGTCGAAGCTTCGGCCACGGGTCACTTCGTGCATGTGTACGTGGATCGCGAATCCAGGCGACCTACCCCAGTGCCCGAGAAGCTGCAGAAAATTCTGCGTCCACTTCTAGGCGTCGCGACGGCGGCATGACGTCCGCCGATGCGCATTCTCCTCAGATCGCGCCCTTCTTGATCGCCTCGGCCCGCTTGTAGTCCGAGAGCGGCGCCGTATCGTCCTCGGAGTTCTCCAGCTGTTCGGCCGCCTTGGCGCGTTCCTCGGCTTCCTTGTTCTTGTCGAATTCCTCGATCGAGCGGTCCAAGTCGGCTTCGACCGATTTGAGAGAGGCGTCCTTGTCGGCAGGGGTCGGGTTCATGGTGATTTCCAAAAAGAGGTTGAGTTCGGTTTCTGAAGCGCCGCCGATCTTCTTGTCGTTGTCGTATCGCAGCGGGTCGGTTCTGACCTTGCCATAGATCGCCGGGCCGGCATGTCCATCAGGGTCATCACGCGGCGCTGTCCTGCAACCCTCGAGTCGGTCCCGCCATCGTTGTCGCGACAGCTTGCCAAAACGCGCGAACTCCTCGATAGTTAACTTACCGTTCGGCAGGTAATCAAACCATCTTCCCAGGAGACAACCATGGAATTCAACACGCTGCTCGTCGAGATCAAGGACCGGATCGCGGTCGTCACGCTCAACCGGCCACCCGTCAACGCCCAGAACGCCGAATTGCGCAGCGAGATCACGCAGGCCTTCGACATCCTGTCCGACAGCGACGACGTGTCGGTGATCGTGCTCACCGGCAGCGGCAAGACCTTCTCGGCCGGTGCCGACATCCGGGAGCGCCCGAATCTCGGCGCGACGCCCGGTGCCTACGGCCGCCACAACCGGCTGGTCCGCGAATCGTTCTATGCCGTCGTCGAGTGCGCGAAACCCATCATCGCGGCCATCAACGGGCCGGCGCTCGGCGCGGGCTTCGGCCTGGTCATGGCCGCCGACATCTGGGTCGCCGCGGAAGACGCGTACGTGTCGATGCCCGAGATCAACGTGGGCCTGGCCGGCGGCGTGACCTTCCTGCAGGAGGTCTTCGGCCGCTCGCGCGCGCGTCGCATGTTCTATACGGGCATGAAGGTCAGCGGCCAGGAACTCTACCGGCTCGGTCTGGTGGAAGCCTGCCTGCCGGCGGCCGAGCTGATGCCGTTCGCGATGGAGCTCGCCCGCGAGATCGCCTCGAAGAGCCCGATCGCGCTGCGCCTGGCCAAGGAAGCGGCGCGCATGACGCAGGTGATGCCCTCGCGCGATGCGTACCGCTACGAGCAGGGCAATACCGTGGCGCTTTCGAAGACCGCCGATGCCCGTGAAGCACAGCAGGCTTTCCTCGAGAAACGGGCTCCCGTCTACACTGGAACTTGAGGGCGCGTGGGCGCCACACGCCCACGAAAAAAGCACCTCCGATGCCATCCGCACCCGTCCCTCCCGAGACCACTGAAACCACTGATTCGGAGCGGGGCACCCGGCGCAGGTCCGACCTGCGGCAGGAGCAGTTGATCGAGATCGCCTGCCGGCTCTTCGCCAAGTACGGCTACGAAGGGACGTCGCTGCGCGACATCGCCGACGAGGCGCAGATCACGAAGGCGGCGCTCTACTACCACTTCCCGAACAAGGAGGTGCTGTACGAGCGCATCGTGCTCGAGTCGATGCAGCTCCTGGTCGACACCGTGCGCGACGCGATGGCCGACGGCCGCACCGCGCTCGAGAAGGTCCGTCTCTTCATGCAGGCCTCGGCCGATTTCCTCGACCGCAACCGCAATTCGTGGATCGCCGGCTCGAACGCGTTCTGGACCGGGCGCGATCGCGATCCGCGTGCCGGCACCGTGCACCTGCGCGACGAATACGAGCATCTGCTGCGCGACTGCCTCGCCGACGCCATCGCCCGGGGCGAGATCCGCGTGGTCGATCCCGCGATGGCCGGCCGGATGCTGCTGTCGATGCTCAACCACATCTCCCGCTGGCATTCGCCCGGCGGTCGCCTGACGACGCGCCAGGTGATCGAGCAGTACCTCGACATGGCGATCAACGGACTGCGCACGACCTGACGGCTTGACCGCCGGGCCGGCGCCGCGGCGACCGCGGCTTTCGGCATCATCCAAGCGCAGGGGAAAACCCGGACTCTAACTTACCGGCCGTTAGGTAAACTTTTCATCGAAAGGTGGAGACATGACTTTTCCGGTACCTCGATTCGCATGGCAGGCGATCCGACCGATCGCGATCGGCTTCGCGGCCCTGTCGACCCTTCTCGCCGGTGGCGCTTCGCACGCCCAGCCGTTCCCCGGCAAGGCGGTCCAGGTCGTCGTGCCCTACGCGGCCGGCGGCCTCACCGACACCCTCGCCCGCGTCCTCGCGCCCGCGCTCTCGGCACGCTGGGGGCAGCCGGTGCTGGTCGACAACCGCAACGGCGGCGGCACCTCGATCGGCACCGCGGTGGTGGCGCGCGCACCGGGCGACGGCCACACGCTGCTGCTGACCGGCTTCGGCTACGTCGGCAACGCGCTGCTGATGAAGCAACTGCCCTACGACCCCGCCGCGCTGGTCCCGGTGACGATGGTCGCGGACTCGCCGAGCCTGCTGTTCGTCTCGACGAAGGTGCCGGCGGACACGCTGCCCGAATTCATCGCCTACGCGCGGCAGCATCCCGGTGAGGTGGTCTTCGCGTCGTCGGGCAACGGATCGAGCCCGCACATCGCGGCCGAACTCATGGCTTCGCTGACCGGCATCCGCATCGTGCATGCCCCCTACCGCGGCAACGGCCCGGCGCTCAACGACCTCATGGGCGGGCAGGTGCAGGCGCTGTTCGACTCGCCGGCCTCGCTCGCGTATTCGCGCGCCGGCCGCCTGAAGGCGCTGGGTATCGCGAGCCGCGCGCCGGTCGCCCGCGCACCGGGC
>JAKONL010000549.1 GCA_022701965.1 Burkholderiaceae bacterium
CGCACCCGTGGGAGGACTGGGCCGAGACCTGGGCGCACTACCTGCACATCACCGACACCGTCGACACTGCGGCCAGCTTCCGCATCGATACCGACCAGGCCGAGACCGAATCCGAGCCCTTCGCCACCAAGGACCTCTGGCGGGCCGACCTGCCGGGCGCGGCGGAGTTCCTGGCAGTGCTCAACGCCTGGGTGCGGCTCACGCAGGTGATGAACGAGCTCGCGCGCAGCATGGGCCAGCCCGACGGCTACCCGTTCGTCATGCCGCACCGGGCGGTGGCGAAGCTGCAGTTCATTCACGAGGCGATCGGCGGGCGGACCCCGCCGCCGCGATGAAACTCCGGCGACCCCCGCAAAAGGCCCATCGGCGGGCCGGACATCGGCCGATTCCCCCAGCCAACGGGCATCATCCGCCCCAACCGACTTCAGTCAAGGACCGCCGTGGATAGCCTGCAAGCCCTCTTTTCCGACCCCACCGCATGGGCCGCGCTCGTCGCGCTGGTGATCATGGAGGTCGTGCTCGGCATCGACAACCTGATCTTCATCTCCATCCTGTCGAACAAGCTGCCCGAGCACCAGCGCATGCGCGCGCGCCGCATCGGCATCGGTCTCGCGCTCGTCATGCGGCTGGGTCTTCTGTCGATGATCGCGTGGCTGGTCGGACTCACCGCGCCGGTCTTCGACCTCGGGCTCCAGGGCACCGCCGACGCGGCGGGCGTGCCCAGCTTCGAGACCCAGTTCTCCTGGCGCGACCTGATCCTGATCGTCGGCGGCCTGTTCCTGATCTGGAAGGCGACCAAGGAGATCCATCATCACGTCGACCCGCGGAGTTCGACTGCCGCCGGTGCGACGACGAAGGTGGCCGCGGTCGCGTTTTCGTCGGTGATCGTGCAGATCGTGCTGCTCGACATGGTGTTCTCGGTCGACTCGATCCTCACGGCCGTCGGCATGACCGACAACCTGGCGGTGATGGTGATCGCGGTGATCGTGGCGGTCGCGGTGATGCTGATCGCCGCCGAGCCGCTCGCCAACTTCATCAACCGCAACCCGACGGTCGTGATGCTGGCGCTGGGCTTCCTGCTGATGATCGGCGCGGTGCTGATCGCCGACGGCTTCGGCGTGCACGTGCCCAAGGGCTACATCTACGCGGCGATGGCATTCTCCACGCTGGTGGAGGTCTTCAACATGCTGTCGCGCCGGGCCCAGAGCCGCAAGGCCTAGGCAGCGCCGGGCCGCTCGCGGGCGCGGCAGGAATGCGCCGCCTTCCGTGCGGCGGAAGATGTCGGCGGCACCGCGAAACGACAAAGAAACTGCTCGGCTCGCCGCCTGTTACGGCACGGCTCGGGAGGGACGCGGTCCTAGACTGCTTTCCATCCCAACTCGCCGCGACATCATGACGTTCAGGCCCCGTTTCATCAGCTTCGACTGCTACGGCACCCTCATCAATTTCGAGATGGGACCGACCGCCCGGGTCCTGTTCGCGGACCGCGTCGCGGCCGACCGGATGCCGGCCTTCCTGGACAGCTTCAGGGCGTACCGCCTCGACGAGGTGCTCGGCGCCTGGAAGCCGTTCTACGACGTGGTTGAAAGTTCCATCCAGCGTGCCTGCCGCGCGCACGGCGTCGAATGCCTGGCGTCCGACGCGGCGGCCCTCTATGCCGCCGTGCCGACCTGGAAGCCGCATCCGAACGTGGTCGAGGTGCTGAAGGCGATCGCCCCGCACGTGCCGCTCGTGATCCTGTCGAACTCGATGACCGACCTGATCCCGGCGAGCGTCGCGCACCTGGAAGCGCCGTTCCACGCGGTCTGCACCGCCGAGGAGGCGCGCGCGTACAAGCCGCGCATGCAGGCGTTCGAGCACATGTTCGACCGGCTGGGCTGCGGGCCCGACCGGATGATGCATGTCTCGTCGAGCTTCCGGTACGACCTGATGACGGCGTCCGACCTGGGCTTCATGGCCCGGGGTTTCATCGACCGGGGCCACGAGCCGACGTCCACCGGGTACGGCGTGAGCCGCATGACGGACGTGCGCGAGCTTCCCGCCCTGCTCGGACTCTGATGGCCACCCTCGATCCGTGCCATGGCGAAGCCGCCGCGCTGAGCACCGCCGCGCCGGCGCTGGGCCTCGCCGAGTTGCAGGACCTGCTCGCGCGCTGCTACGGCATGCGCGCCGAGGTGAAGCCGCTCGCCAGCGAGCGCGACCAGAACTGCGCCGTGCGATGCGCGGACGGCACGCGCTACGTGCTGAAGATCGCCAACCCGTCCGAACCCGGGCCGCTGGTCGATTTCCAGATCGCCGCGATCGAGCACATCGCGCGCGTCGCGCCCCGGCTGCCGACGCCCCGCGTGGTGCGGACGCTCGACGGCCGCCTCAGCGATCGCGTGAGGCTCGCCGACGGAACGCCCACGACCGTGCGCCTGCTCACCTACCTCGATGGCGTCCAGATCAAGGAGACGCCGCGAACCGCCGCCCAGCGCGCGGCCATGGGCCGGGCCCTCGCCGAACTCGATCTCGCGCTCCACGGCTTCACGCATCCGGCGTCCTCGCACGACCTGCTCTGGAACGTCTCGGCCGCGCATCGCCTGGGCCTGCAGCTCGACAGCCTCGCCACCGGGCCGCGCCGCACGCTGGCGACCTCGTTCATGACCCGCTTCACCGATCACGTGCTGCCGCGCCTGTCGTCGCTGCGGGCCCAGGTGATCCACAACGACTACCACCTCTACAACGTGCTCGTCGCGCCCGGCGACCCCGAACGGATCACCGGCATCATCGACTTCGGCGACATGCTGCATGCGCCCCTGGTCGGCGAAGTGGCGACGGCCGCCGCGTTCCACATGGCCGGCGGCGCCGATCCCTTCGAGGGGCCGGCGCAGTTCGTCGCCGCCTACCAGTCCGTGCTGCCGCTGACCGATGCCGAGAAGGAAGTGGTCGCCGATCTCATGGCGACGCGCCATCTCGTCACCGCCCTGATCTCCGAATGGCGCGCGCTCCGCTACCCCGACAACCGCGCCTACATCATGCGGCACAACCCCGCCGCCTGGGACGCCCTGACCCAGTTCGCCGACCTCACCCGCGACGAAGCGCGCGACCGCCTGCTGACCCCTCCCCGAACCGGAATCCCCGCATGAAAACCACCGCCGACTACAACATGGTCAACGCCTACATTCCCGGCCGCGCGGATGTCGGGCCGGTCACCGAGGCGATGATCGAGCGGCGCGACGCGCTGCTCGGTCCGGCCTACCGGCTGATGTACGAGCACCCGCTGCACATCGTGCGCGGCGAGGGCGTGTGGCTCATCGACCCGCAGGGCCGCCGCTACCTGGACGTCTACAACAACGTGACCTCGCTCGGCCATTGCCATCCGGCCGTGACGGAGGCGATCTGCCGCCAGGTGCAGACGCTGGCGACCAACACGCGCTACCTGCACGACACCATCCTCGAGCTGGCCGAGCGCCTGCTCGCGAGCGTGCCCGACACCGCGCTCGCCCACCTGATGCTGACCTGCACCGGCAGCGAGGCCAACGACCTGGCCTACCGCATCGCCAAGGTGCGCACCGGCGGCACCGGGATCATCGTCACCGACACCGCCTACCACGGCATCACGGACGCGGTGTCGCAGTTCTCGCCCTCGCTGGGCCCGACCGTCGACCTCGGGGCACACGTGCGCCTGGTCCCGGCGCCGCGTCTCTATCACGCCGGCGGCGCCGACCTCGCGGCGACGTTCACCCGCGACGTCGAGGCGGCGATCGCCGACCTGCAGCGCCACGGCATCAGGCCGGCGGCCCTGATCGTCGATTCGCTCTTCACGAGCGACGGCATCCTGCCGGGGACCGAAGGCTTCCTCGGCGGCGCGGTCGAGGCGATCCGGCGCGCCGGCGGGCTCTTCATCGCCGACGAGGTGCAGCCGGGTTTCGGACGCACCGGCGACCACATGTGGGGCTTCCAGCGCCACGGCCTCGCGCCCGACATCGTCACGCTGGGCAAGCCGATGGGCAACGGCCAGCCGATCGCCGGACTGCTCGCCACCGCCGATGCGCTGGCCGACTTCGGCAGGTACTCGCGCTACTTCAACACCTTCGCCGGCAACACGGTGTCGTGCGCGGCGGCGCTCGCGGTGCTGCAGACGATCGAGCGGGAGCGGCTGATGCCGCACGCGGCGCGGGTCGGCAGGCTGCTGCTCGAGGGCATCGCCGGGCTCGCCGCGAAGCACGAGGCCATCGGCGACGTGCGGGGTGCGGGGCTCTTCGTCGGCGTCGAATTGGTGTCCGACCGCGAGAGCCGCGCTCCCGATCGCACGCTCACCAGCCGGGTGGTCAACGCGATGCGCGACAAGGGCGTGCTGCTGAGCGCCTGCGCCAAGGGCCACAACGTGCTGAAGATCCGGCCGCCGCTGGTCCTGTCGCAGGAGCAGGCCGGCATGGTCGTCGCGGCGCTCGACGAAGCGCTGGACGAGGCGTCCGCCGGGGCGCGGACGGCGGCCTGAGCCCGGACGCCCCATGCGACCGGACGACGCGCTCGACAGCTTCGACCTCAAGATCCTCGCGCATCTCCAGCGCGAGGGCCGGTGCTCGAACGTCGACCTGGCCGAGCGCGTCGGCCTCAGCCCGAGCCCCTGCCTGCTGCGGACCAAGCGGCTGCAGCAGATCGGGCTCATTCGCGGCTACGGCGCGCATGTCGCGCTCGAGAAGCTCGGCGACTTCGTCACGGTGTTCTCGGAGGTGACCCTCGGGGCGCATCGCCCGCACGATTTCCGCCGGTTCGAGGAGGGCGCCGCCGGCTACGAGGAAATCATCGACTGCTACAACGTGAGCGGCGGCTACGACTACCTGCTGAAGATCGTGGCGCCGGGCATCGGCCACTTCCACGCGCTCATGGAGAAGATGCTGGACGCCGACATCGGCATCGCCAAGTTCGCGAGCCGGATCGTGCTGCGCCAGCTGATCGACCGGCGCGAATATCCGTTGGGCCTGATCGTCCGCCACGCCTCAAGGTGACGGCGCCAGGTGCCGCAGGATGTTGCGCGCCGCGCCGACGGCCATGCCGCGCAGCCCGCCGTCGGTGGTGCCGCCGATGTGCGGCGTCAGCACCGCGCCGGGCGTGTCCAGCCAGGGCGAATCCCCGGCCAGCGGCTCGACCGCGAAGCAGTCCATGCCCAGCTGCAGGTCGCCGGCCTGGAGCTTGCGCCGGATCGCCGCTTCGTCGATCAGGCCGGCACGCGCGGTGTTGACGACGATCGCGTTCTTCCGCAGCAGGCCCAGCCGGCGCTCGTCGAGCAGGCCGCGGGTCGAATCGTCCAGCGGGCAGTGCAGCGAGAGCACGTTGCACCGCGGCAGCATCTCGTCGAGCCCGCACAGCGCGACGCCCTCGGGCAGCGCGGCCGCGTCGAGGTACGGATCGCACACGAGGACCTCCATGCCGATGGCCAGCGCGAAGCGCATCACCCGCGCGCCGATCGAGCCGCAGCCGACGATGCCGAGCGTGGCGCCCGCGAGCTCCAGCCCCATGTAGCCGGCCTTGTCCCAGTGGCCGTCGTGCATGCGCCGGTCCAGCCACGGGATGCGGCGCGCGCAGGCGAGCATCAGGCCCAGCGCGTGCTCCGCGACCGCCTGGCTGTTGGAGCCGAGGGCGGCTTCGGCGGCGATGCCGAGTTCGCGCGCGGCCTCCTGGTCGATCGCGTCCATGCCCACGCCGTGGCGGCCGACCACCCGCAGGCGCGACGACGCGCGCAGCACGCGCCGGTCGATGCGGCCGTAGCGCACGAGGATCGCGACCGGCTGCTCGCGCTCGCACAGCGCGACGAGCTCGTCCTGCGTGAACGCGGCGCCGGTGTAGACGAGCCGGTAGCCGGCGAGCAGGGCGACGGCGTCCGGATGGATCGTCGCTTCGGTGACGAGGATGGTGTCGGTGGGCATGGGGGTCAGTTCCGCGGTGCGGTGGCGCGATGCAGCGCGAGGCCCGGCACGCCGGGGTCCGCGCGCAGCACCGTGCCGTGGGTGGAGTCCGTGACGTACAGCGTGCCGTGCCCCGGACCGCCGAAGGCCAGGTTGGTGATCGATGCGCCGGGCGCGCCGCGCAGCACGAGTTCGGGTTCGGCGCGCGCGTTCAGCACCCAGACGTAGCCGAGGCCGGGGTTGGCCACCAGCAGCCGGCCGCGTTGGTCGACGGCCAGGCCGTCGGGGCCGCTCGGGCCGTACGAGGTGAAGAACTGGCTCACCTTGGCGACGCTGCCGTCCGCGAGCAGCGGCACGCGCCAGACGCAGTTGCCGCGCGTGACCGCGAGGTACAGCACCTTGTCGTCCGGCGACAGCGCCACGCCGTTCGGGCTCGGCACGTTGTCCAGCAGCAGGTCGAGCTGGCCCGACGGGCGCAGCCGGTACAGGCGGCCGGTGGGGTCGTGCAGGCCGGTCTGCCCCTGGTCGGTGAAGTAGAGATTGCCCTGGCCGTCGAAGACCAGGTCGTTCGGACCCTTGAAGCGTTCGCTGTTGCGCCGCGCGAGCCACGGCTCGACCCGGCCGCTCGCGAGGTCCAGGCGCATCAGGCCGTTTTTGTAGTCGGTGATCAGCAGCGTGCGCGCGTCCATCAGCTTCATGCCGTTGGGCTCGCCGTCGTACTCGGCCACCAGCGTCCATTCCGGCGATTCGCCGGCGGTGTCGATGCGGAAGATGCGGCCGAACGGGATGTCGGTCACGTACAGGTTTCCGTCGTCGTCGACCACCGGCCCTTCGAGAAAACTGTCGGTCGGCAGGCCGCCTCGGTTGGCCCGGCTCCAGTCGCTGTGCTGGCGAGCGCGGAACCGGTCGGGCAGCCGGGTGATGGGCTCGAGGTCGACGACCCGGGGTGGCTGCAGCAGGAACATGGCGGTGTCTCGGTTTCCGGTGAAATCAGTCGAAGCCGTAAACGGCGGCGGGGTTGTCGACCAGGATGCGGTCCATCGTGCGGTCGTCGGCGCACCAGTCGCGCAGTCGTTCCAACAACTGAGCGTCGTCGACGCTGCCAGGCTCGGCGACGGTGTGCGGCCAGTCGCTGCCCCAGAGCATGCGCTCGGGCGCCGCGGCCAGCAGCGCGCGAGCCACGCCATCCTTGGCCTCGCGGCCCGGTACGCCGGCATCGGCGTCGATGTACGGCGCGGACAGCTTCATCCAGGTCCGGCCGCCGTCGAGCAGTTCGCGCACGAGATGGAAGGCGTCGCGGTCCGCGCCGTCCGTTGAGCGCAGCAGCCCGAGATGGTCGACGACCAGCGGCACCGGCAGCGACCGCAGCACCGGGGCGAGCTCGACCAGCGTGCCCGGCCGCGCGAGCACCTGGACGTGCCAGCCCAGCGCGGCGACCTTGTGCGCGAGCGTGACCAGCATCCCGGTCGTGGTGACGCCCCAGGACTGCGGGCTGAAGAAGTTGACGCGCACGCCGCGGACGCCGCGCCGGTCGAGGCGCCGCAGCTCGGCGTCGTCGACGTCCGCATCGACCACCGCCACGCCGCGCGCCTGCGGCCCGAGCTCGGCCAGCGCCGCCAGCGTGCAGCGGTTGTCGACGCCGTAGGTGGACGGCGTGACGAC